>NZ_JAMRYM010000051.1:0-27057 GCF_023743255.1 Rathayibacter rubneri
GGCGGTCCTGCGCGCTCGCCTCGTCCGAGGGCCCGGAGGGCGGCGGCCAGTGAGCTGCGTCGGTCATCCCTCCCATGCTGGCACAGGCGTGTCCGAGGCTCCTCTCCCGCGTCCCGCCGAACGTCGGGCGGACTCGGTTAGCCTGGAGGACATCCGCGCGCGCCCAGGGGGGCCGGCGCGGGAGGAACGAGGACGACAGGCTCATGAGCGCGCGCATTCTGGTGGTCGACGACGACGCGGCCCTCGCCGAGATGATCGGCATCGTCCTGCGGGCCGAGGACTACGACGTCTCGTTCTGCGCCGACGGCTCGGGTGCCCTGGAGGCCTTCCGCAGGTCCCGCCCCGATCTCCTCCTGCTCGACCTGATGCTGCCGGGGATGGACGGCATCGAGGTGTGCCGCGCGGTGCGCGCCGAGTCCGGCGTCCCCATCATCATGCTCACGGCGAAGTCCGACACCTCCGACGTCGTGCAGGGCCTCGAGTCCGGCGCCGACGACTACATGGTGAAGCCCTTCGACCCCAAGGAGCTCGTCGCGCGGATCAAGACCCGGCTGCGGCCGGCGCAGGTCGCCGCCAACGCCGTGCTGCAGGTCGGCGATCTCAGCCTCGACGTCGCCGGGCACGAGGTGCGCCGCGGCGACACCCGCATCGGCCTCACCCCGCTCGAGTTCGACCTGCTCCTCGCGCTCGCCTCGAAGCCGCAGCAGGTGTTCACGCGCGAGATGCTGCTCGAGCAGGTCTGGGGCTACCACTACAAGGCCGACACCCGGTTGGTGAACGTCCACGTCCAGCGCTTGCGCGCCAAGGTCGAGAAGGACCCGGACGACCCCCGCATCGTCATGACCGTGCGCGGCGTGGGCTACCGCGCCGGCGCCGTCGTCCCCGGCTGACCGTGTCGTCCGCGCGCCGCTTCCCCACGGCCGGCGTCCGGCGCTGGCCCGGTCGGGTGCTCCGCGTCTGGCGGCGCTCGCTGCAGTTCCGCGCCGTGGCGATCACCGTGCTGCTGAGCGGGATCGCGATCGGATCCACCGGCGCGTACCTCTCGTACAGCATCAGCGACAACCTCTTCCAGTCGCGTCTCACGCAGGTCACCGGCGACACCTCGCGGGCGACCCGCGCGGCGCAGGGCTACCTCGACGCGGCAACCGTCTCCACCCGTCAGGACATGGAGGAGGTGATGAGCTCGGTCCGCACCGCGATCCGCGACGCGTCCTCCTCCGCCCTCATCGCGATCGTCCGCTCTCCCGACCAGGAGGCGTCCTCGCTCGCCCCCCAGGACATCTACAACCGGGAGCTGCAGGACGGCATCATCAGCGACGAGCTCCGCCAGCGCGTGCAGGCGGGGTCCGAGGGGCAGTACTGGCAGTCGGTGACCCTCGACGCCGACGGCGACGAGCAGCCCGGCATCCTCGTCGGCTCGACCCTCGAGCTCCCGAGCTCCGCCGGGCGGTACGAGCTCTACATCGGCTACTCGCTGGCCGACGCCGAGCGCACTCTCCAGTTCGTGCAGCAGGTGCTGAACGTCGCCGGGCTCCTGCTGATCCTGCTCATCGGAGCCGTCAGCTGGGTCGTCGTGCGCATCGTCGTGGCCCCGGTGCGCGTCGCCGCCGAGACCAGCCAGCGCCTGGCCGCGGGGGACGCCGACGTGCGGATCCCGGAGAAGGGCGAGGACGTGATCGCGACGCTCGCCCGCTCCTTCAACGGCATGGCCGACAGCCTGCAGGAGCAGATCAGCGAGCTCGCGACCCTCAGCCGGGTGCAGCAGCGCTTCGTCTCGGACGTCTCGCACGAGCTGCGCACCCCCCTGACCACGATGAAGCTCGCGGGCGACGTCCTCTACGACCAGCGCGAGGGCTTCCCGCCCGTCGCCGAGCGCACGGTCGAGCTGCTGCACGGGCAGATCGCCCGCTTCGAGAGCCTGCTCGCCGATCTGCTCGAGATATCCCGCCACGACGCCGGATCGGCCGAGCTCGAGCTGGAGCCGGTGAACCTGGTCCGCCTCGCCGGCGACGAGATCGACGGGATGCGCGGCATCGCGGAGGCGAACGGATCGGTCCTCACCCTCTCCGCGCCCGGCGGCTACTTCGACGCCGACATGGACGCGCGCCGCATCCGCCGCATCGTCCGCAACCTCCTCGGCAACGCGATCGAGCACGGGGACGGCCGCGAGATCGTGGTCACCGTCGACAGCAACGCGACGGCCGTGGCGCTCGCCGTCCGCGACTACGGGCACGGCATGAGCTCGGAGGAGGTCGTGCGCGTCTTCGACCGGTTCTGGCGCGCCGATCCCTCCCGCAAGCGCACGCTCGGCGGCACCGGACTGGGCATGTCCATCGCCCAGGAGGACACCGCGCTGCACCACGGCTGGCTGCAGGTGTGGTCGATGCCGGACCGCGGTGCGTGCTTCCGCCTCACCATCCCCCGGCGCCGGGGCGAGCGCATCGAGTCCTCGCCGCTCCCGCTGCCTCCCGTCGACGCGGGGGAGCAGGCCTACACGGGCCCGATCGTCATGCCGCCCCTGCCCGAGGCCGTCTCGTGAGCCGGCGCGCCCTGCACGCGCTCGCCGGAGCGGCGGCGGTCCTGCTCGCGCTGGTCGGCTGCGCCGGCATCCCGCGCGACGGCGACGTGGGCGTCGGGCGCGCCGACGCCGCGCCGCAGGACCTGCAGTACGACTTCCTGCCCTCCGGCCCGGTCGAGGGCGCGTCCCAGCGCGAGATCCTCACCGGGTTCATCGACGCCGCGTCCAGTCCGCAGAGCAACTACAAGATCGCGCGCGAGTTCCTGTCGGCCGGAGCCGACTGGACGCCGAGCGAGCACGTCACCGTCGACGAGGGGCAGCGCTCGCCGACGCAGCAGTCCTCCTCGACCCTGACTCTCTCGATCACGCCGGTGGCCGAGATCGACGCGACCGGCGTCTACACCGAGGTCGCCTCCACGACCGCGCTGAGCCTCGACTACGGCTTCGTCCAGGAGGAGGGCGAATGGCGGATCAGCTCGCCGCCGAGCGGTGTCGTGATCGACCGCACCACGTTCGAGCAGGTCTTCTCGACCCACGCGCTCTACTTCTTCGACCCCTCCTACACCTACCTCGTGCCCGACATGCGCTGGTTCGCCTCGCGGGCGGACAGCTCGACCAGCACCACGATCGTCACCGAGCTGCTCCGCGGCCCGACGCCCTGGCTGAGCGATTCGGGCGCGGTCGTCTCCGCCTTCCCGACCGGCACCTCGCTCGCCGCCGAGACCGTGCCGGTCGAGGCGCAGCAGGCGGTCGTCGACCTCAATCCGGCGGCGCTCGAGGCCGACGAGCGCCAGTGGCGGCTCATGCGCCTGCAGCTCAGCCGCAGTCTCGGCTCCGTCTCGAACGTCACCGGGGTGGCGCTGTCGGTCGAGCAGAACCCGATCGAGGTGCCCGCCGAGGTGAGCGGGCTCCCCATCAGTCCCCGGGTCGACACGCGCCCCCTCGTTCTCACCGACGACGCGTTCGGCTTCCTCGGATCGGCGGGCCTCCCCGAGACCGCCGTCTCGGACCGGGTGCGCGCGCTGTCGCCCTCGGCCGTCGCGCTGGGGGAGCAGCGGGGTGCCGACTCCGAGGCCGCCGCGGCGGTGCTCTCCGTCGCCGGGGTCTCGCTCGTCGCGCCCGACCAGCCGGACGTCCTGCTGGACGCCCGTGCGGGGCTGACGGCGCCCGCCATCGACCCGTTCGGCTACGTGTGGTCCGTCCCCTCCGCCGCGCCGAACCAGCTGGTCGCCTACGCCCCCGACGGCGCCGGCTCCTTCCAGGTGGCGACGGCCTGGTCCGAGGTCGAGACCCTCGCCTCGCTGTCGGTGTCCCGCGACGGCAGCAGGATGCTCGCCCTCGTCCAGGACGGGCAGCAGGCCTCCGTGCTCGTCGCGGGCATCACCCGCTCGGCGAACGGCGATCCGGTGGCGGTCGGCGAGCCCGTCGTGCTCTCCTCGACGCTCGGCACGGCGGTCACCGCGGGCTGGACGGACGAGCTGGACGTCGTGTCGGTGGTCCGCGCGTCCACGGGCGAGGACGCCGTCACGCTGCACCAGCTCGGCGGCGGATCGACACCGCTGGGCACCACGACCGGTGCGCGCCAGATCGCCGCGGGCAACGCGACCACGCAGATCCGTATCCTGGCCGAGGGCGGGGAGCTGCGGCAGCAGCGGGGATCCGCCTGGCAGACGATCGCGACCGACGTCCGCCTCCTGGCGACGCAGACCGGCATGGGGTCCTGAGGGCTCCTCCCCAGGACGTGCCGCGACGGAGCGGACCGGGTGGCGCGCGGCGTCCGTCGCCGATGCGGCATCCTCGGCGCATGCTCCGCTCCCGGCTCCTCGACGCGCTGGCCGTCGTGCTCCCCCTCGACTGCCCCGCGTGCGGTGGGGCGACGACGAGAGCCCCCTGCTCCGAGTGCGCCCTCGCGCTCGCCCGGCTGCCGATGCCGCCCCCGCGACTGATCGGCCCCGCGGACCGGCCGCTCGCGGTGCACGCAGGAGTGCCGTTCGAGGGCACCGCGCGCCGTCTCGTCGTCGCGCTGAAGGAGGAGGGGCGCACCGACGCCGCGCGCCCCCTCGCCGTCCGCCTGCGTCCGGCGCTCGCCCTCGCACTGGACGGCCGTCCGGGGCTGCTCGTCGCCCCGCCGGGGTCGCACGGCCGCCGCGTGAAGCGCGGCTACGACCCGGTCGACCTGCTGGTGCGTGCCTGCGGCGGCCGCGCTGCGCATCCGGTCCACCGCGTCCGCCGGTCCGTGGACCAGGTCGGGCTCGACCGGATCGAGCGCAGGGGCAACCTCGACGGCGCGTTCCGGGCGGGGCGCTCCCTCCTCGGCGAGGAGGTGGTCCTCGTCGACGACGTGGTCACCTCCGGCGCGACGCTGCTCGAGATCCGGCGCGCGGTCGAGGCCGCGGGCGGAACGGTACGCGCCGCCGCAGCGCTGGCTGCGACGCCGCTTCGCTCGCGCATCCGATCCGCAGACGACTCCCGGCGACTGCGAGGCGCGGTCGGATGAACTCCCGGTGACACTTCGGTGACCGGGGTCTACGCTCGGGTGCACGGCGTGAACGGTCCGCCCGGAGAAAGGCGGCACGCCGTACTCGACTGGGAGGTTGTCATGGACATCGACATCACAGGACGCAACTTGGGCATCACCGATCGCTTCCGCGCGTACGCGACGGAGAAGTCGGAGAAGGTGGCGCACCTCGCCGATCGGGCGCTCGCGCTCGAGATCAGGGCGAGCCGCCACAGCGAGTCCAAGGGCGCGAGCGGTGGCGACCGCGTCGAGCTGACGCTGATCGGCAAGGGCCCGGTCGTCCGGGCCGAGGCCGACGGCGCGGACAAGTACGCGGCGTTCGACGTGGCCCTCGGCCGACTGCTGGAACGCGTGCGACGAGCCAAGGATCGGAAGAAGGTCCATCGGGGCCAGCATCGCCCCACGTCCCTGCGCGACGCGGCGGCCGCCGACTTCAGCGGAGTCGGCATCCAGCCGGCCGACGCCGCCGTCCTCGAGGCCGTGAGCACCGGGGTGATCCCGGTGCAGACCCCGCCCGCGGAGGCGGTCGACGACGTCGAGGAGGAGCCGTACTGCCCCGTCGTCATCCGCAAGAAGGTCTTCGCCTCCGTCTCGATGAGCGTCGACGACGCCGTCGACTACATGGAGCTCGTCGGGCACGACTTCTACCTCTTCATCGACTCCGACTCGGGACGGCCGAGCGTCGTCTACCGCCGCAAGGGCTGGGACTACGGAGTGATCTCCCTCGGCGACGAGGCGGACGAGCTCGCGCAGCAGGCCGCGGGCTGAGTCGCGCCCTCCTCGGACGGGCCCCGGTGCGCGCAGCACCGGGGCCCGTCCTCGTCCGCGCCCGTGCGTCCGCCGAGGGCGGACGCGTCCTCCGTCCGCGTCCAGCGCTCCGCGACTAGGCTGGTCGCGGTCCGCGCTCTGGCGCCGGGCGACTGTCTTCTACGTTTTGGAGTACCCCGTGGCCTCAGTTCTCGAAAAGGTCCTTCGCGTCGGGGAGGGGCGGATCATCCGCCGCCTCGAGAACTACGCGAAAGCCGTCAACGCCCTCGAAGAGGACTTCACGCACCTCAGCGACGAGGAGCTGAAGAACGAGACCGTCGAGCTGCGCGAGCGCTACTCGAACGGCGAGTCCCTCGACGACCTGCTGCCCGAGGCGTTCGCCGCCGTCCGCGAGGCGTCCCGGCGCACTTTGGGCCTGCGCCACTTCGACGTCCAGCTCATGGGCGGCGCGGGCCTGCACCTCGGCAACATCGCCGAGATGAAGACCGGAGAGGGCAAGACCCTCGTCGCGACCCTCCCGGCGTACCTCAACGCCATCGCGAGCCGCGGCGTCCACATCGTCACGGTCAACGACTTCCTCGCCTCGTACCAGTCGGAGCTGATGGGCCGCGTCTTCCGCGCCCTCGGCATGACGACCGGCGTCATCCTCGCGGGCCAGACCCCCGAGCAGCGCCGCGAGCAGTACGCCGCCGACATCACCTACGGCACGAACAACGAGTTCGGCTTCGACTACCTGCGCGACAACATGGCGTGGCAGGCGCAGGACATGGTCCAGCGCGGCCACTTCTACGCGATCGTCGACGAGGTCGACTCGATCCTGATCGACGAGGCGCGCACGCCGTTGATCATCTCCGGCCCCGCCTCGGGAGAGGCGAACCGCTGGTTCTCCGAGTTCGCGGGGCTCGCCAAGCGCCTCGTCGAGGGCGAGGACTACGAGGTCGACGAGAAGAAGCGCACCGTCGGCGTGCTCGAGCCCGGCATCGAGAAGGTCGAGGACTACCTCGGTATCGACAACCTCTACGAGTCCGCCAACACCCCGCTCATCTCGTTCCTGAACAACTCGATCAAGGCCCGCGCCCTGTTCAAGAAGGACAAGGACTACGTCGTGCTGAACGGCGAGGTCATGATCGTCGACGAGCACACCGGGCGCATCCTCGCCGGTCGCCGCTACAACGAGGGCATCCACCAGGCGATCGAGGCGAAGGAGGGCGTGCAGGTCAAGGCCGAGAACCAGACCCTCGCGACCGTCACGCTGCAGAACTACTTCCGCCTCTACTCCAAGCTCTCGGGCATGACCGGAACCGCCGAGACCGAGGCGTCCGAGTTCATGGCGACGTACAAGCTCGGTGTCGTCCCCATCCCCACGAACCGCAAGATGCAGCGCATCGACAACCCGGACCTCGTCTACAAGAACGAGCAGGTCAAGTTCGCGCAGGTCGTCGAGGACATCGTCGAGCGCCATGCGAAGGGCCAGCCCGTCCTCGTGGGCACCACGAGCGTCGAGAAGAGCGAGTACCTCTCGCGCCTGCTCGCCAAGAAGGGCGTGCGCCACGAGGTCCTGAACGCGAAGAACCACGCGCGGGAGGCGGCCATCGTCGCGCAGGCGGGCCGCCTCGGCGCCGTCACGGTCGCCACGAACATGGCCGGTCGCGGCACCGACGTCATGCTCGGCGGCAACGCCGAGTTCCTCGCCGTCGCCGAGATGACCGCCAAGGGCCTCAGCCCCGTCGACACTCCCGACGAGTACGAGGCGGCCTGGGACGACGTCTTCAAGGGCGTCAAGGCGAAGGTCGCCGAGGAGGCCGAGAAGGTGCAGGCTGCCGGCGGCCTCTACGTCCTCGGCACCGAGCGCCACGAGTCGCGCCGCATCGACAACCAGCTGCGCGGCCGCTCCGGCCGTCAGGGCGACCCGGGGGAGAGCCGCTTCTACCTCTCACTCACCGACGACCTCATGCGCCTGTTCAACTCCGGTGCGGCCGAGGCGCTCATGGGCCGCGGCAACGTGCCGGACGACATCGCCATCGAGTCGAAGGTCGTGTCCCGCGCCATCCGCAGCGCCCAGTCGCAGGTCGAGGCGCGCAACGCCGAGATCCGCAAGAACGTCCTCAAGTACGACGACGTCCTCAACCGCCAGCGCGAGGCCATCTACTCCGACCGCCGCCACATCCTCGAGGGCGACGATCTGCACGAGCGCACCCAGAAGTTCCTCGTCGACGTGATCGACGAGATCCTCGAGGTGCACACCGGCCAGGGCAACGGCGACGACTGGGACTTCGACGCCCTCTGGACCGAGCTGAAGACCCTCTACCCGATCAGCCTCACGATCGACGAGGTCGTGCAGGAGGCGGGCAGCCGCGGGCGCATCAACAAGGAGTTCATGCGCCGCGAGATCCTGTCGGACGCCAAGCTCGCCTACCAGCGCCGCGAGGACCAGCTGGGCTCCCCGGCCATGCGCGAGCTCGAGCGCCGCGTCGTGCTCTCGGTCATCGACCGCCGCTGGCGCGACCACCTCTACGAGATGGACTACCTCAAGGACGGCATCGGCCTGCGGGCCATGGCGCAGCGCGACCCGCTGGTCGAGTACCAGCGCGAGGGCTTCGCCCTGTTCCAGCAGATGATGGGGCAGATCCGCGAGGAGACCGTCGGCTTCCTGTTCAACCTCGAGGTCGAGGTGACGCAGAAGCAGGGCGAGGTCGCCGGAGTCGCGGCGAAGGGGCTCGCCGAACCCGTCGCCCCGGTCGAGAAGCTGAGCTACTCGGCCCCGAGCGACTCGGGCGGAGTCGAGGTGCGCGACCAGCGCGGCAAGGTGCAGCAGGCGGCCACCGCCAAGGCGCGCGCCGCCGAGGCTCGCGCGGCCCTGCCCGAGGGCGAGGCCGCGGACGCGGCGACCACCGGCGCGTTCGGTCAGCAGACCCCGCCGGACGACGACACCCCCGCCAACCGCCAGGAGCGCCGCGCGCAGTCCAAGCGCCGCTGACGCCCGTCCCGCAGGCCCCGTCCCCGCTCCCGCGGCGGGCGGGGCCTGCGGCGTTCTCCGGCGGTCGTCCTCAGAGCACGTTGACGGCGGTCGCACGCCACCGGTTGTCCATGCCCTCGAGGCGGATGGCGACGGCGCGGGTGCGCACTCGGTTGTGCACGAGGATCACCGCCTCGACCACTCCGTCGCGCGGCTCCGACATCACGACCCTCCCGACGGTGAACGGGATGCGGTGCGCCGGGCGGCCCTGGAGGCTCCGGGCGCGCGCGGCCAGGACCACGCGCTTCTGCAGGTGCCGGTAGACGTCGTCGGTCAGCCAGCGCGCGATCTGGTCGATGTCACGGGAGCCCGCGAGGATCTCGACGACCAGCAGGGTCAGCCTCGACAGGATCGGCTCCGGATCGGGGAGCTCGGCCCGCGTCGCCGGCTGCGCGGCGAAGAACACCGCCGTCGGGGTGGACGGGGCGAGGGGCTCCAGGGGGAGGGAGCGGTAGTCGAAGGCGTGCGAGGGGCGGCTCATGCGGAGTGCTCCGGAGGTGGAACGAGCGATCCATGGGTCGGGTCACCTTTCTGCTCGGGCGGTGCGGGTCGCGCTCAGGGTCCGGCGCGAGGGGACGCCCCATCGAAGCAGTCGAGTGATGGTCACCTCCTGCGTCGACGCGCCACTGTGGATAACCAGGCGCGCAACGATGCAGGTGCGGTGACCAGGAGCGCCCCAGGGGCCGGATCGCGACCATCGGCGCCCGACCCTGCGGCTCCGGTCGTCGCCCGCGCTCCCCGGGCTCCGGTCGCCCAGAAGGCCCACGGTCGGCAGCGCAGGGCCTCGGTGGATCCGCTCACCTCCGCGGTCTCCGCTCGCGCCGGAGCGGGAGCCGGAGTCAGGCGGCGGCACCCCGCACGAGCGCCGAGACGAATCCGCCGGCGAAGGAGTCGCCGAGGCCGATCGTGGTGGGCCGGTCGGTCTCGAGGGTCGGTGCGGGCAGGATCCGCGGACGACGCGCCGCGTCGCGGCGGCCGCTCCGGACCGCCCGGTCGCCCGACTCCGAGCGCTTAGGCTGGTCGTCGTGTCGACCCTCAGTGATCTCGTCCTCGCCCACGGCCGCTCCACGGACGCGGACGTCGAATGGCTCCACCTCCTCGTCGGCGACGCCCAGCTGCTCGCCGACCTCGCCTTCGCCGACATCGTGCTGTGGGTGCCCACCGCGGACGACAGCTTCGTCGCGGTCGCGCACGCGCGCCCCTCCAGCGCGGCGACGCTCTTCTACCGCGACTTCGTCGGTCAGCGGATCAAGTCGGAGTGGCGCGCGCAGGTGGTCGAGGCGTTCGAGACCGCTCGCATCGTCGACACCTCCGCTCCCGACTGGTTCGAGGAGACCCCGACCCGCGTGCGGGCCGTGCCGGTCATCCGCCGTCTGGGCGCGTCGAACCCCGAGACCACCGACCGGCCGATCGCCGTCGTCACCCGCCACACGAACCTCAGCGAGACGCGCACCCCCAGCCGCCAGGAGCTGACCTTCAACGACTGCGCGAACGACCTGTTCTCGATGATCGCGTCGGGCGACTTCCCCGACCTCGGTGCCCCGACCGGCCCCCGCCGAGGCGCGCCGCGCGCCTCCGACGGCCTGATCCGCCTCGACGTCGACGGCATCACGACGTTCGCCAGCCCCAACGCCCTCTCGGCGTTCAACCGCATCGGCTTCGCCGACGAGCTCGAGGGCGAGTCCCTCGCCGAGGTGACGACCGGCCTCATCCAGGGGAAGCTCGTCATCGACGAGTCCCTGCCCCTCGTCGTCACCGGGCGCGCGCCGTGGCGCACCGACATCGAGGCCCGCGGAGTGACGGTGTCGCTGCGCGCCATCCCCATCCGCGATCGCGGCGAGCGGGTCGGCGCCGTCGTCCTCTGCCGCGACGTCACCGAGCTGCGCCACCAGGAGCGCGAGCTCATCACCAAGGACGCGACGATCCGCGAGATCCACCACCGGGTCAAGAACAACCTGCAGACCGTCGCCTCCCTGCTGCGGATCCAGGCGCGCCGCACCCACTCCGATCTCGCGCGCGAGGCGCTCACCCAGGCCATGCGCCGCGTCGCCGCCATCGCGGTCGTGCACGACACCCTGTCGGAGGGCCTCAACCAGGACGTCGACTTCGATGCGGTGTTCGACCGCGTCCTGATGCTCATCGCCGAAGTGGCGTCGACGCACAACACGACCGTGCACCCCAAGCTCAGCGGGAGCTTCGGCAACCTGCCGAGCGAGTACGCGACTCCGCTCGCCCTGGCGCTGACCGAGCTCGTCACGAACGCGGTCGAGCACGGCCTCGCCGGCCGCGAGGGCGACGTCGAGATCGTGGCGACGCGCAACGACGACGTGCTCACGGTCAAGGTCCGCGACACGGGGGTGGGCCTGCCCGAGGGGAAGGTGGGCTCGGGCCTCGGCACGCAGATCGTGCGCACCCTCATCCAGGGCGAGCTCGGCGGCACGATCGACTGGCACACGCTGGTCGGTCGCGGCACCGAGGTCACGATCGAGGTGCCGCTGCGCTGGCTGGCCCGCTCGCGCGACTGACGCGTCGGCGCGGGGGACGCGACTGACGCGTCGGCGCCGGGGAACAGAGCGACCCCCGTCGCCAGGGGCGAGCGGGGGTCGGGAGCTGCGGGCCGCCGAGCGGCCGGGGCGCCTAGGAGGCGCGGCGGGCGCGGGCGGCGCGGCGCTTGAGGGCGCGGCGCTCGTCCTCGCTGAGGCCGCCCCACACGCCCGAGTCCTGTCCGGTCTCGAGGGCGTACTGGAGGCAGACCTCGGTGACGGTGCACCGGGCGCACACCGACTTCGCCTTCTCGATCTGGTCGACCGCGGGTCCGGTGTTCCCGACGGGGAAGAAAAGCTCGGGGTCAGCGGTGAGGCAAGCGGCCTTGTCGCGCCAGTCCATGCAGGTGCTCCTTGTGTGAAGGCGTGCGTGGAGGAACCACGCAGTGTTCGGGTGAGATGATCGAGTCACGCCGATGGTCGACCTCGGAGGCGGACGGCACGAGCGCACTCACCGGCGCACGCCACGAGGCCTCACGCGGCTGCGCAAGGCGGTTCGGGGTGGTGGACGGGGTGGCGCTCGATTCATCCGGACGAGCTCACCCGTGTCGCGATCGGGCCTCGCGGCTCGACAGGATCGGGTTGTTCACATCTGCGGAAACCCACGACCCTGTGAGCGGTGAAACGAACTCAAGTAGCCTCTCATGGTGGCTCACCCGAATCAAGAGTCCTGGATGGGATGTGGCTGTGATCACTGACGGAAACGGCACTCCGACCGGCTCGAAGAGCGCGGGGCGCCCTCTCGGCCTCCTGGTGCTCATCGCGATCCTCGGCCTCGAGACGCTCGCGGTCGCCCTGCTCTCGGGCTGGCTCCTGCTCGAGCTGCTCACCACCCGCCCGGACACGCCGGGCGGCGGCATCGCCATCGTGGTCCTCGGTCTGATCGCCCTGGGCTGGGCCGCGGCGACCACCCTCGGCGCGATCCGTCGGCGCAGCTGGATGCGCGGCTCCGCCCTGACGATGCAGCTCGTGCAGATGGCCGTCGCGCTCGGCGCCTTCCAGGGCCAGTACGCCGCACCCGACATCGGCTGGGCGCTGCTGGCCCCGGCCCTCGCCGCCACCGCGACGATCTTCCTGCCGAGCGTCGTGGCCGCGACCCGCCGGGATCCCGCCTAGCGCCCGACGCCCGGCGGTGTCAGGCTGAGGAGTCCCGTCCTCGACACGAAGGCTCCTCCATGCAGCACACCCGACTCGGCTCCAGCGGTCTCCAGGTCTCCTCCGTCATCCTCGGCTGCATGAGCTACGGCGTCTCGGACAGGGGTGCGCACGCCTGGAGCATGGGCGAGGAGGAGTCGCGGCCCTTCCTGCGCCGCGCGCTCGAGCTCGGCATCACGACCTTCGACACGGCGGACATCTACTCCGACGGCACGAGCGAGGAGATCGTCGGGCGCGCGCTCGCCGACTTCGCGGTCCGCGAGGAGGTCGTCATCGCCACGAAGGTCCACGGCCGGATGCGCCCGGGACCCAACGGCGGCGGACTCTCGCGTCGGCACATCCTGAGCGCGATCGACGACAGCCTGCGCCGGCTCGGCACCGACTACGTCGACCTCTACCAGATCCACCGCTGGGACCCGGAGACGCCCATCGAGGAGACGATGGAGACGCTCCACGACATCGTGCGCTCGGGCAAGGCGCGCTACATCGGCGCCTCGAGCATGTGGGCGTGGCAGTTCGCGAAGGCGCAGTACACGGCCGACCTCGGCGGCTGGACGCGCTTCGTCTCGATGCAGGACCAGTACAACCTGATCCAGCGCGAGGATGAGCGCGAGCTGCACCCCTTCTGCGTCGACCAGGGCGTCGGCGTGATCCCGTGGTCGCCGCTCGCCCGCGGTCGTCTGACCCGCGACTGGGACGAGACGACCGGGCGCACCGAGACGGACCTGTACGGCAAGACGCTGTACCACCAGCAGGAGGAGGCGGACCGCGCGACGGCCGCCACCGTCGCCCGGATCGCCGAGGAGCGCGGCGTGCCCCGCGCGCAGGTCGCCCTCGCCTGGGTGCGGCAGCAGGAGGCCGTCACGGCGCCGATCGTCGGAGCGACGAAGATGCACCACCTCGAGGACGCGGTGGCCTCTGTCGAGCTCGAGCTGACCGCCGACGAGCTGACGGCGCTCGGCGCCGACTACGCCCCGCGCTTCAACGAGGGCTTCTGACGGCCGACCGGCCGAGGATCAGACGAGCTTGAGCTTCTTGCGCAGCGCCTGCACGTGGCCCGTGGCGCGCACGTTGTACTGCGCGAACTCGAGCTCGCCCTCGGGGCCCACCACGAAGGTCGAGCGCAGCACGCCGACGACGGTCTTGCCGTAGGAGTTCTTCTCGCCCCACACGCCGTAGGCGCGGTGGACCGCCATGTCGGGATCGCTCAGCAGCGGGTAGTCCAGGTGCTGCTCGTCCGCCCAGCGGCGCAGCGCCTCCGGGGTGTCCCGCGAGATCCCGAGGACCTCGTAGCCGTGCGAGCGGAGCGACGACACGCTGTCGCGGAAGTCGCACGCCTCGGTGGTGCAGCCGGGGGTGTCGGCCTGCGGGTAGAAGAACAGGATCACGCGCTTCCCCCGGAGGTCCGCCAGGGCGACGGGCTTCCCGTCCTGGTCGGGGAGGGTGATGTCCGGAGCGGCGTCGCCGACGGCGAGCCTCTCGTCGGCGGGGATCGGGGGGAGGGTCGTACCGGTCATCGTCTGCTTCCGTCGGAGGGGGCGAAGGTGGTCAGGAGCCGCTGCAGCGAGTCGAGGCGCTCGGGACCGCTCGCGCCGAGCAGGCCCTTCTCGACGGCCTCGACGATCGCGCAGTCGGGGGAGTCCGGGAGGTGCGTGCAGCCGCGGGGGCAGTCCTCGGCCAGCACGGCCAGGGTGGTGAAGGCCCCGAGGATGTTGTCGGTGTTCACGTGGCCGAGCCCGAACGAGCGGACGCCGGGGGTGTCGATGACCCAGCCGTGCCGATCGCCGCGCTCGACGCGGAGCGAGACGGTGGAGGAGGAGGTGTGGCGGCCGCGTCCGGTGACCGTGTTCACGTGGCCGGTGGCGCGGTGCGCGTCCGGCACCAGCTTGTTCACGAGCGTGGACTTGCCGACGCCCGAGTGGCCCACGACGACCGTCTCGTGGCCGAGCAGCGCCTCGGCGATCTCGTCGACCGGGGGCTCGTCCTGGCTCGAGAGGAACACGCGCAGGTCCAGGCCCTCGAAGTTCTTGAGGAACGGGGCGGGGTCGGCCAGGTCGGTCTTGGTGATGCAGAGCATCGGCGTGATGCCGGCGTCGAACGCGGCGACGAGGTAGCGGTCGACCAGCCTGGTGCGCGGCTCCGGGTCGGCGGCGGCGACGACGCAGAGCATCTGGTCGGCGTTCGCGACGATGACGCGCTCGATCGCGTCGGTGTCGTCGGCGCTGCGGCGCAGCAGCGTCGATCGATCGCGGATCCGCACGATCCGCGCGAGGGTGCCCTCGTCGCCCGTGGTGTCGCCGACCACGTCCACCCGGTCGCCCGCGACGATCGCCTGGCGGCGGAGCTCCCGGGCCCTGGCCGCGGTGAACTCGTGCTCCTCCGGCGTGCCGTCGCCGATCATCACCGTGTAGCGGCCCCGGTCGACGCCGAGGACCATCGCGATCTCGGCGTCCTCGTAGCTGGGCCGGTTCTTGGTCCGCGGCTTCGTGCCCTTGGGGTTGGGCCGGACTCGCGCATCCGATTCGTCGTAGCCGTCGAAGTCGTCGAGCACGCCGTCGGCGTCCAGGCCGCTGTCGGTCCACCAGGACACGGCTAGACCGATCCCGCCAGTGCGCGCCACAGCTCGGGGAACTGCGGGAGGGTCTTGGACGTCGTCGCGATGTCCTCGATCGCCACCCCGGGCACGACCAGGCCGATGATCGCCCCGGCGTGCGCCATGCGGTGATCGGAGTAGGTGCGCCAGCGCCCGCCGTGGAGCACGGCGGGCTCGATCCGCAGTCCGTCCTCGAGCTCGGTGACGGAGCCGCCGAGGCCGGTGATCTCGGCCGCGAGGGCGGCGAGGCGGTCGGTCTCGTGGTGCCGGATGTGGCCGATGCCGGTGAGCGTGCTCGGAGTCGAGGCGAGTGCGGCCAGGGCGGCCAGGGCGGGAGCGAGCTCGCCCCCCTCCGACAGGTCGAGGTCGACCCCGAGGATCTCGTCGCCGCCGGTGACGACGAGGTCGCCGCCGTCGCGCTCGACGGTCGCGCCGAAGAGGGGGAGGAAGCGCTCGAGATGGGCGCCGACCTGCGTCGTGGTCGCGGGCCAGTTGCGCAGGCGGACCCGGCCGCCCGTCACGAGAGCCGCGGCGAGGAAGGGCGCCGCGTTCGAGAGGTCGGGCTCGAGCAGCACGTCGGCCCCCGAGATCTCCTGGGGCTCGACCGTCCACTCGCCCGGAGCCGGCGTGCCGACGACGACCCCGCGTGCCGCGAGGGACGCGATCGTCATGTCGATGTGCGGCTGGCTGGGGAGGCGGTCGCCGACGTGACGCAGGCGCAGGCCCTCGTCGAAGCGGGCGCCCGCGAGCAGCAGTGCCGAGACGAACTGGCTCGAGCGGGAGGCGTCGACCGTCACGTCGCCGCCGCGCACGGAACCGGAGCCGTGCACCGTGAAGGGGAGGGAGCCGCGGCCGTCGTCGGCCACATCGACGCCGAGGGAGCGGAGCGACGCGATCGTCGCGCCCATCGGGCGCTTGTAGGCGTAGGCGTCGCCGTCGAAGGTGGTCGGGCCGAGCGCCAGTCCCGCCAGTGGCGGGACGAAGCGCATGACGGTGCCCGCGAGCCCGCAGTCGATCGTCGTGGAGCCCAGCAGCTCCTCGGCGGGCTCGACGACGAGGTCGGCGCCGAACGCGCCGGTCGCACCCGACTCGCCCACTCCGGTGCCGAGCGAGCGGAGCGCCTCGATCATCAGCGCGCTGTCGCGGGAGTGCAGCGGTGCGCGGAGCGTCGACGGAGCCGAGGCGAGCGCCGAGAGCACGAGCTCGCGGTTCGTCAGCGATTTGGAGCCGGGCAGCTCGACGACCGCGTCGAGCGCACCGAGGGCGGTGGGCGCCGACCAGTCGTCCTCTCCGGGGAGCGCGCGGGCGTCGCCGTACGGATCGAACTCGGGAGCGGAATAACGCGAGAAGACCATCGGTTATCAGGATAGTCGGCAGCGGAGGAACGGAGGCGGAGCATGGCGTCAGCATCAGCGGAAGCGGTCCTCGAGCGTCCCGCGCGGCTCCGGAGCGCAGCGGCAACCCCGGTGCTCGCGGGCCCCCGCGGCTTAGGATCGCTTGTGATGACACGCGACGACACCACACGCCCCCGCACCGCCGCCGAGGCGCCGGCGCCCGACGAGGCGGAGCAGACGATCGAGGAGACCGTCGAGGAGTCCCTCGACGACGCCGCGACCGTCGAGCCCGACGCCCCCGTCGACCTCCGCGCACTCTTCGAGCAGCAGGCGCTCCCCTTCATCGACCAGCTCTACGCGGCCGGTCTGCGGATGACGAAGAACCCCTCCGACGCCCAGGACCTCGTCCAGGAGACGTTCGCCAAGGCCTTCGGAGCGTTCCGCCAGTTCGAGCAGGGCACGAACCTCAAGGCGTGGCTCTACCGGATCCTCACGAACACCTTCATCAACTCGTACCGCAAGAAGCAGCGCGAGCCGTACCAGAGCGCGATCGACGAGCTCGAGGACTGGCAGCTGGGCGGTGCCGAGTCGACGACCGCCACCTCCAGCCGCTCGGCCGAGGCCGAGGCGATCGACCACCTCCCCGACACCGCCGTCAAGGAGGCCCTGCAGGCGATCCCGGAGGACTTCCGGCTCGCCGTGTATTTCGCCGATGTCGAGGGATTCTCCTACCAGGAGATCGCGGACATCATGAAGACCCCCGTCGGGACCGTCATGAGCCGGCTGCACCGCGGCCGCCGCATGCTGCGCGAACGACTCACCGACTACGCACGCGAGCGCGGGTTCCGCGCCGCTTTCACTTCCGGGAGCACGAAATGACCGACTGCGGTTGCACCAAGGCGAAGGCAGAACTCGAGGAGTACCTGCACAACGAGCTGTGCAAGGAGGACGCCGCCGACATCCGCGAGCACATGGCGAACTGCCCCGACTGCTCCGGTGAGGCGAAGGTCGGCGTCGTGCTGACCGTCGCGGTCCAGCGCGCGTGCAAGGAGACGGCGCCGGAGGACCTCCGCGCCCAGGTGCTCGGCATGCTGCGCGACGCGCAGGCGACGCACTCGACGGCGTCCGTCAGCGCGTAGCCCGCACCCTCCCGTTCGGCGCGCCCCCGGGTCACCCAGGCGACTCCGCCGGGACCGCCGCCTGTCGGCACGCGACCCACTGCTCTCGGCCTGCAGGAACACGTTCGGCTCGTCAGAACTCCAGGTTCTGACGAGCCGAACGTCGTTTCACGAGCCGGAGATCACCGGGTGACGGCCCTCGACAGCAGGTCGGCCTGCTCGGCGGCGTGGCGCTTGGCCGATCCGGCGGCGGGGGACGCCGCCGACGGACGGGACACGACCCGGATCGGGCGGCCGAGCTGCGGAGCCACCTCGAGCGCGATGAACGGCCACGCGCCCTGGTTCTCGGGCTCGTCCTGCACCCACACCAGCTCCGCGTCGGGGTAGCGCTCCGCGATCGCGCGCAGCCCCTCGATCGGAGCCGGGTAGTACTGCTCGAGGCGCACGAGGGCGATGCCGTCGTCCGGCTTCTTCTCGAGCTCCGCCTTGAGGTCGTAGTGCACCTTGCCGGCGTGCAGCAGCACGCGCTTGACGGCTGAGGCGTCCTGCACCCGTGCGTCGTCCAGCACCGGCTCGAAGCGGCCCGAGGTGAAGTCCTCGACGGCGCTCGACGCTCCGCGCAGTCGCAGCATCGCCTTCGGGGTGAAGACGATCAGCGGACGGCGCGGGCGCGAGTAGGCCTGGCGGCGCAGCAGGTGGAAGTACGACGCCGGGGTCGACGGACGGGCGACGGTCATGTTGTTCTCGGCGCACATCTGCAGGTAGCGCTCGATGCGGGCCGAGGAGTGGTCGGGGCCCTGGCCCTCGTAGCCGTGCGGCAGCAGCAGGACGAGCGACGAGCGCTGGCCCCACTTCTGCTCGGCCGACGAGATGAACTCGTCGATCACGATCTGGGCGCCGTTGGCGAAGTCGCCGAACTGCGCCTCCCACAGCACGAGCGAGTCGGGGCGCTCGACCGAGTAGCCGTACTCGAACGCCATCGCCGCGTACTCCGACAGCAGCGAGTCGTAGATCCACAGGCGGGCCTGCTGCTCCGACAGGTTCATCAGCGGCAGCCACTCCTGGCCGTTGCCGCGGTCGTGCAGCACCGCGTGGCGCTGCACGAAGGTGCCGCGGCGGGTGTCCTGGCCGACGAGGCGCACCGGGGTGTCCTCGATCAGGAGCGAGCCGAGCGCGAGCAGCTCGCCGAACGCCCAGTCGATGGAGCCGGAGCGGCTCATCTCCTGGCGCTTGGCCAGCAGCTGCTGGAGCTTGGGGTGCACCGTGAAGCCCTCGGGCGGGTTGTTGAAGGCGTCGCCGATCAGGCGGACGACCTCCTCCTTCACGCCGGTGCTCTCGGGCTCGCCCGGGTAGTCCTCGCCCTGCTGCGCGTCCGGGAGCTCGAGGTCGGCCACGGAGTCGCCGTCGGGCGAGATCACCGGGATCGCCCCGGTCTGCGCCGCGTGAGTCTCGGCGAACGCGCGCTCCAGGCGGTCCTGGAAGTCCTGGTGCGAGCGGTCGTACTCCTCCTGGCTGATGTCGCCGCGCCCGATGAGCGCCTCGGTGTAGAGCTTGCGCACCGAGCGCTTGGCCTCGATCAGGCTGTACATCAGCGGCTGCGTCATCGAGGGGTCGTCGCCCTCGTTGTGGCCGCGTCGGCGGTAGCAGATGAGGTCGATGACCACGTCGCGGTGGAAGCGCTGACGGTACTCGAAGGCGAGCTGGCCGACGTGCACCACGGCCTCGGGGTCGTCCCCGTTGACGTGGAAGATCGGCGCCTGGATCGTCTTCGCGCCGTCGGTCGAGTAGATCGAGGTGCGCGCCTCGTGCGGAGGCGTGGTGAAGCCCACCTGGTTGTTGATGTTGATGTGGATCGTGCCGCCCGTGCGGTAGGCCCGCAGCTGCGACATCTGCAGGGTCTCGACGACCACGCCCTGGCCCGCCATCGCCGCGTCCCCGTGGACGAGGATCGGCAGGGTGGTGAAGGTGCCGATCGGCTTGCGGTCCTGCTTGGCGCGGACCACGCCCTCGAGCACGCCGTTGACGGCCTCGAGGTGGGAGGGGTTCGCGGCCAGGTAGACGGGGATCTCCTCGCCGCCGGCCCCGCGGAACGTGCCCTCGGTGCCGAGGTGGTACTTCACGTCTCCGGAGCCCTGGACCGTCTTGGGGTCCTGGGTCCCCTCGAACTCGCGGAAGATCTGGCCGTAGGTCTTGCCGGCGATGTTGGTCAGCACGTTCAGGCGACCGCGGTGGGCCATGCCGATCGCGACCTCGTCCAGCTTCTCGTCGGCGGCGCCCTGCAGCACGGCGTCCAGGAGGGCGATGAGCGATTCGCCGCCCTCGAGCGAGAAGCGCTTCTGCCCGACGTACTTGGTCTGCAGGAAGGTCTCGAACGCCTCGGCCTCGTTGAGGCGGCCGAGGATGCGGAGCTGCTCGTCGTGGCCGGGCTTCTCGTAGCCGCGCTCGAGCTTCTGCTGCATCCAGGCCCGCTGCTCCGGATCCTGGATGTGCATGTACTCGACGCCGACGGTGCGGCAGTAGGAGTCGCGCAGGATGCCGAGGATGTCGCGCAGCTTGAGCTGGCGCTTGCCGCCGAAGCCGTCGGTCACGAACTCGCGGTCGAGGTCCCAGAAGGTGAGCCCGTGGCTCTCGATGGCGAGGTCGGGGTGCGAGCGCTGCACGTACTCGAGCGGGTCGACGTCGGCCATGAGGTGGCCGCGGACGCGGAACGAGTTGATGAGCTCCTGCACGCGCGAGGTCTTCGAGACGCGCTCGGCGAGGTCGACGGCGATGTCGGTCGACCAGTGGATCGGGTCGTAGGGGATGCGCAGCGCCGCGAAGATGTCCTCGTAGAAGCCTCGGCCGCCCAGCAGCAGCTCGTGCACGATCTTGAGGAACTCGCCGGATCCCGCGCCCTGGATGACGCGGTGGTCGTAGGTCGAGGTGAGCGTGATCGTCTTGCCGATGCCGAGCTCGATGAGGGTCTTCTCGGACGAGCCCTGGAACTCCGCCGGGTACTCCAGCGCTCCGGCGCCGATGATGCAGCCCTGGCCCTTCATCAGGCGGGGGACGGAGTGGACGGTGCCGATGCCGCCCGGGTTCGTCAGCGACAGCGTCGTGCCGGCGAAGTCGCCGGCCACGAGCTTGTTGCCGCGGGCGCGCTTGACCAGGTCCTCGTACGCCGAGAGGTACGCGGTGAAGCTGAGCGTGTCGGCGCGCTTGATGCTCGGGACCAGCAGGGCGCGGGTGCCGTCGGGCTTGGGCATGTCGATCGCGATGCCGAGGTTGACGTGCGCCGGCGCGACGACCGACGGCTTGCCGCCGGGCTCGTCGTAGTAGACGTTCTGGCTCGGGAAGTCCTTGAGCGCGCGGATGAGCGCCCAGCCGATCAGGTGGGTGAACGACACCTTGCCGCCGCGCGTGCGGCGCAGGTGGTTGTTGATCACGATGCGGTTGTCGATCATCAGCTTCGCCGGGATCGTGCGCACGCTCGTGGCGGTGGGGATGGTGAGGCTCGCGTCCATGTTGGTCGCGAGGCTCTTCGCCATGCCGCGCAGGGGAGTGACGGCGTCCTCCTCCTGCGCCTCCGCCTCGGCCGCGGCGGGCGTCCCCACGGGCGCATCGGCGGGGATCGGGGCCTTCTTGGGCTCCTGGGACGTGGTGCGCGAGACGGGGGCGGCGCCGGGCTGCTGCGAGGTGACGGGATGGGTCACCGCACCGCCTGCGCTCGTCGACGGGCCGGCCGCAGCGGGCTTCTCGGCCGGGGGCCGGGCGGCTGGGGCCGCAGGCGCTGCCGCGGCGGACGACTTCGCCGCCAGCTGCTGACCGTAGCGCTCCAGGATCGGCCACCAGGACTCGTCCACGGAGGCCTTGTCGGCGCTGTACTGCTCGTACAGCTCCTCCACGAGCCACTCGTTGGCTCCGAAGTCCTCCGCGCCCTGGTCTGTTCCCACTCCGGTCAACTGGCTCGACACAGCCGATCGCCCACTCTCTCCGTTGATTCGTCCTCGATCATCCGGACGGGCCCGCGCATCCCTCGATGCCTGCACCTCACCTGCGAGAACGTCGTCCTCGCCCGTGAGGACCGGCCTCGTCGCCTGGTCCCGTCCCGGTCGTCAAGCCTAGCCCGGATCTCGGTCGGCGGCCCCGCGGGCGGGTCGGAGTACCGTTCGAGGCATGCGTTTCTCCGGCGGAACCCCCACAGGCGATCTCACCTACTCCGACGTCTTCCTCGTGCCGGGCCGCTCCTCGGTCACGAGCCGGCTCGACGTCTCGCTCGCACCGGGCGACGGCACGGGTGCGACGATCCCGCTCGTCTCCTCGAACATGAACTCCGTCACCGGGCCGCGGCTGGCGGCGGCCCTGGCCCGTCGCGGAGGTCTCGGCGTCCTCCCGCAGGACATGCCCCTCCAGTCCCTCGACGCCGCGATCCGCTGGGTGAAGGACCAGCCGGTCGCCTTCTCGGGCGCCCTGACCGCCGATCCGGCCACCACGGTCGAGCAGGCGCTCGCGATCCTGCCCGCGGTCGAGGGGCACGGCTTCGTCGTGCAGGAGGAGGACGGGACGGTCAGGGGCTGCGTCCCCGCCTCGCGGCTCGCGACGGCCCTGCCCGACGCGAGGCTCGGCGATCTCGTGCACCACGCCGCCCCGTCCCTGGACGCGGACGACGTGACGACCGGCCGGGCCGCGTTCGACCTGATGGTGGCGGCCGATCTCGACTTCGCCCCGGTGCTGCACCACGGCGCACTCGTCGGGACCCTCTCGCGCACCGGTGCGCTGCGCTCGACGATCTACGACCCCGCCCTCGACGCCGACGGGCGCCTGCGCGTCGCGGCCGCCGTGGGCATCAACGGCGACGTGGCCGCGAAGGCGCGCGCACTGGTCGCGGCGGGCGTCGACGTCCTCGTGCTCGACACCGCGCACGGGCACCAGGAGGCGATGCTGCGGGCGCTGCGCACGGTCTCGGCGCTGGACCTCGGGGTCCCGATCGCCGCGGGCAACATCGTCACCGCCGAGGCGGTGCACGACCTCGTCGAGGCGGGTGCCGACATCCTGAAGGTCGGAGTGGGGCCCGGAGCGATGTGCACGACCCGAATGATGACCGCGGTCGGCCGACCGCAGTTCTCGGCCGTGCTCGAGACGGCGGAGCGGGCGCACGAGCTCGGCGTGCACGTCTGGGCCGACGGGGGAGTGCGCTACCCGCGCGACGTCGCCCTCGCCCTCGCGGCGGGCGCCGCCTCCGTCATGGTCGGCTCCTGGTTCGCGGGGACGATCGAGGCGCCGGGCGAGCTGCGGACGGATGCGGCGGGCCGCGTCTACAAGGAGAGCTGGGGGATGGCGTCGGCCAAGGCCGTGCAGGAGCGCTTCGGGCGCCTCGACGCGTACGAACTGGCGCGCAAGCGCCTCTTCGCCGAGGGGATCTCGTCGTCGACGATCTACCTGGATCCGCTGCGCCCCTCGATCGAGGACCTGCTCGACATGATCACGTCCGGCGTCCGCTCCTCGTTCACCTACGCCGGTGCGCGCAGCGTCGCCGAGTTCCACGAGCGAGCGGTGGTCGGGCTGCAGTCGGCCTCCGGCTACGAGGAGGGCAAGGCGCTGCCGGTCAGCTGGTGACCTGAGAGCCGGCGCTCCGCCCGTCAGCGGGAGCCCGGTGCGCGTCTGCTAGAACCGAGCGCATGACCATCGTCGACAACGCCGTGTACGTCGGCGGCCACCGCATCCGCAACCCGGACTCCCTCGAGGACACGTTCGAGCTGATGCGCGAGGAGAACGGCATGGCGTGGATCGGCCTGTTCCGGCCGTCCCGCGAGGAGGTCGAGGCCGTCGCCCACGAGTTCGGGCTGCATCCGCTCGCCGTCGAGGACGCGCTGAGCGGGCACCAGCGCGCGAAGCTCGAGCGCTACGATGACGGGCTCTTCGTGGTGCTGCGCCCCGCGCGGTACCTCGACGCCGACGAGACGGTCGTCTTCGGCGAGCTGCACGTCTTCGTCGGGCCGGACTTCGTGGTGACCATCCGGCACGCCGACTCCCCGGATCTGGCGCGGGTGCGCCGTCGGCTGGAGGAGGACCCGGCGCTGCTGGCCCGGGGTCCGGCGGCGGTGCTGTATGCGATCCTCGACCAGGTCGTGGACGAGTACGCCCCCGTCGTCGCCGGAGTGCAGGGCGACGTGGACGAGATCGAGGACCAGCTCTTCGGAGCCGACTCGGACGACAGGCTCTCGGAGCGCATCTACCGGCTCTCCCGCGAGGTCATCCACTTCCAGCGCTCGGTGCAGCCGCTGACCGCGCTGCTCCGGGCGCTCGCCGAGGAGACGCCGGCCGAGGGGGCGTCGCCGGACCACGTGGAGCTGCACCGCTCGCTCCGCGACGTCCTCGACCACACCATCCGGGTGACGGAGGCGGTCGACGCCCTCCGCGCGATCCTCGACAAGGCGCTCACCGTGCACTCGACGCTCGTCTCGCGTCGCCAGACCGAGACGGGGCTCGCGCAGAACGACGTCGTGCGCAAGATCTCGTCCTGGGCGGCGATCCTCTTCGCCCCGACCCTGATCGCGGGCGTCTACGGCATGAACTTCGACGAGATGCCCGAGCTGCACTGGGAGTTCGGTTACCCCTGGGCGCTCGGGCTGATGGTCGTGTTCGGCGTCGGGCTCTACGCGGTGTTCAAGGCGAAGAAGTGGCTCTGATCCTCGGGAGTGCGCCCCGTCGTCGGCGGTGTCGCCGGTAGACTCGGCAGCACAATGGACGACCCTCCCTCTGCTCATCCGCCGTCGGACCGCACCGTCCGGCCCCCGCACCCCGACCTCGCCGCCGCGCTGAACCGCGCCGCTCGGATCCTCCGCACGCCGAGCGGAGGTGCCCCCGATGGGTGCTGAGTGGCTCCTGCTCGGTGTCGGCCTCCTCCTGACGCTCGGCACCGGCGTCTTCGTCGCCAGCGAGTTCGCCCTGGTGAACCTCGACCGGGCCGATCTGGAGGCCCGTCGCGATCGCGGCGAGACGCGGCTCGGCATGACGATCGCGGCGCTGAAGGTCACGTCGACCCACCTCTCGAGCGCGCAGCTGGGCATCACGCTCACCACGCTCCTCACCGGCTACACCATGGAGCCGGCCCTCTCGACGCTGCTCGAGCAGCCCTTCCTCGGCCTCGGACTGCCCGAGGCGGCGGTCTCGCCGATCACCACCGTGGTGGCGATCGTCATCGCCACGCTGCTCTCGATGATCCTCGGCGAGCTCGTGCCGAAGAACTTCGCCCTCGCCCTGCCCCGCGCGACCGCCAAGCTGGTCGTCCCGCTGCAGAGCGCGTTCACCACGGTGTTCCGCCCCGCGGTCGCCCTGCTCAACGGCAGCGCCAACGCGCTCCTGCGCCTCATGGGCATCGAGCCGAAGGAGGAGCTCTCGGGCGCCCGCAGCGCCGAGGAGCTCTCGAGCCTCGTCCGGCACTCCGCGAGCGCCGGGCTGCTCGAGGAGGACACGGCCGACCTGCTCGGGCGCACCCTCCGCTTCTCGGCCCTCAGCGCCGGCGACGTGATGACCCCCCGGCTCCGCCTCTCCACCGTCGAGCGCTCGAGCACGGCCCAGGACGTCCTCGACCTCGCCCGCACCACGGGGCTCTCGCGCTTCCCGATCACCGATGACGACATCGACGACATCGTCGGAGTCGTGCACGTGAAGCAGGCCGTGGCCGTCCCGCGCGGCAAGAGGTCCGAGGTGCCCGTCACGGCGCTGCGCTCCGAGCCGTTGCGCGTGCCGGAGACGATGAAGCTCGACGTCCTGCTGACGGAGCTGCGCGGACGCGGCTTCCAGCTCGCGGTCGTCGTCGACGAGTACGGGGGCACCGCGGGCGTCGCGACGCTCGAGGACCTGGTCGAGGAGCTCGTCGGCGAGGTGGCGGACGAGCACGACCGCTCCCGCCCCGACGTGGTGAAGCTGCCCGGCTCCACCACCTTCCCCGGCATGCTCCGCCCCGACGAGGTCCGCGACCGCGTCGGCGTCGCCATCCCCGAGGACGGCCCCTACGAGACCGTCGCGGGCTACATCATGAGCGAGCTCGGCCGACTGCCCGAGGCCGGCGACGAGGTGCCCGTCGACGGGGGCTCGCTCCGCGTCGAGCGCCTCGACGGACGCCGCATCGACCGCATCCGCTTCACCCCCGACCCCGACGCCGAGCCCGGCACACCGCCGGACCCCCTGGCCGACGCGGGACGGGCCCATCGAGCACGCAAGGAGGCCGGCGATGAGTGACTGGGCCGGAATAGCGTGGCTCGTCGTGCTGCTCGCCGCGAACGCCTTCTTCGTCGGAGCGGAGTTCGCCGTCATCTCGGCGCGCCGCTCCCAGATCGAGCCCCTCGCCGAGAGCGGTCGCCGCAGTGCGATCACCGCCCTCGCCGCGATGGAGCACGCGACGCTCATGCTGGCGACCACGCAGCTGGGCATCACCGTCTGCTCGCTGCTGATCCTGAACGTCAGCGAGCCGGCGATCCACCACCTCCTCGAGATCCCGCTGCACGCCGTCGGACTGCCGGAGGAGCTGACCGGGACGGTCGCCTTCGTCATCACCCTGCTGATCGTGTCGTTCCTGCACGTCGTGCTCGGCGAGATGGTGCCCAAGAACATCTCGTTCTCGATGCCCGACAAGGCGGTGCTGCTGCTCGCGCCCCCGCTCGTCGCCATCGCCCGGGTGATCCGCCCCCTGATCGTCGCCCTCAACGCGATCTCCAACGGGGTGCTCCGCCTGTTCCGCGTCGATCCCAAGGACGAGGCGAACAGCACCTTCACCCTCGAGGAGGTGCAGACCATCGTCGACCAGTCGACCCGGGAGGGCACGCTGCGCGACTCCAGCACCCTCCTCGCCGCGTTCGAGTTCACCGAGAAGAAGGTGCACGACGTCGCACTCCCGCTCGACGGCATCGTCAGCCTCCCCGCCGGAGCGACACCCGCCGACGTCGAGCGCGCCGTCGCCAAGCACGGCTTCTCGCGCTACGTCGTCCTCGGCACCGACGGAGCACCCGAGGGCTACATCCACCTCAAGGACGTCCTCGACCTCGACGGCGACACCGAGGGAGCGAAGTTCCGCCTGCCCATCCCGGCCAAGCGCATCCGGCAGCTCGCCTCGATCTTCGAAGCCACCGACCTCGAGGACGCCCTCGCGATCATGCGCCGCACCGGAGCACACCTCGCCCGGTCGTTCGACGAGCACGGGACGGCCACAGGGGTGCTGTTCCTGGAGGACATCATCGAGGAGCTCGTCGGCGAAGTAGACGACGCCACCCGCCGGTGAGCGCGGGGCGTGGGCGGCGCATTCGCGGCGTTGTCGTCGGGCGCGATACCGCCGGTATCGCTTCCTCCTCCGCCTTGCGACTGCACCACCCACGCCCCGCGCGCAACTCCGGGTGAGGGGAGGGGCCGTGCGCGGGGCGCACGAGCCGGTCGACAGAGGGCCGTGCGCTGTGCGCACGAGCCGGTCAAGAGAGGGCGCGCGCTGCGCGGGAGGGGCCTGGAGGGGCGATCTAGGG
>NZ_JAMRYM010000052.1:0-25813 GCF_023743255.1 Rathayibacter rubneri
GGGGAGGAGCGGGGGGATCCGAGCCTGGGGAGGACTCAGTGCCGGTCGATGCCGAGGCCGGCGAGCAGCTCGGCACGGCGCTCCGCCAGCTCGGCCGACCCGCGGTCCCGCGGGCGCGCGCCGGGGACCGTCATGACCTGCTGGATGCGCGAGACGCCTCCCGGCTCGTCGCGGCCGAGCAGCACGATCCGGTCGGCCAGCTGCAGCGCCTCGTCGACGTCGTGGGTGACCAGCAGGATCGTCGCGGGTGCGGCGGCGTGCACGTCCAGGAGGAGGTCCTGCATCCGGATGCGGGTGAGGGCGTCCAGTGCGCCGAACGGCTCGTCGAGCAGCAGGACGCCGGGATTCCGTGCCAGCGCGCGGGCGAGCGAGGCGCGCTGCGCCATCCCTCCCGACACCTCGCGGGGTCGCGAGTAGGCGTGCGCGGTCAGCCCGACGAGCGAGAGCAGCTCGTCGACGGCGTGCCGCGCGGCGGCGCGCGCGGTGCCGCGCGGCAGGCCGAGCGCCACGTTGGCGGCGATCGTGCGCCACGGCAGCAGCCGCGGCTCCTGGAACGCGACCGCGCAGCGGGTGTCGATGCCCGAGACGGGGCGCCCGTCGATCAGCACCGAACCGGCCGACGCGGTGTCCAGGCCGGCCGCGATGCGCAGGAGCGTCGACTTGCCGCATCCACTGGGCCCGAGGATCGCGATGACCTCCCCGGCGGCGACCTCGAGGTCGACCCCCTCGAGCACCGGTGCTCCGGGCGAGAACGTGCGGCCGACCCCGTCGAAGCGCACCGGGAACGCCGACTGACCGAGATCGGCGTCGAAGGCCAGGCTCGTGCGGGAGGGCGTGTCGGACATGGGGCTCCGGGGCGGCGGGGCGAACGGGCGGACCGTCCCGATCGTACGGACGGCGGCGATTCATCCGATTCCGTGATGACACGCGGAGTAACAGTGCGATCGATCGGAGTGACGCCCGGCGTCGGCCGCGCACGCCGCCCGCTCCTCCTCCCGCAGCCGCAGACCGTCCCGCGGCGCCCGCCCTCAGAGCCGCCGAAGTCCGCGATCCGTCCCCGGACGCGAAAAGGCCCGGCCCGCGGAGAACCGCGGACCGGGCCGAGCAGTGCGACGACTACGCGCTGACGAGCACGAGCTCCTCGAGGGGCAGGCGGGTGCGCGGGGCGACCTCGCGCTCGCGGAGCACGTCGTTCGCGAGGGACTCCGGGTCGCCGACGACGCCGATCGCGGCGACGGTCACGGGGTCGAAGCGCTCGTCTATCGCGAACTCCTCGCGGAGACCGTCCTTCTCGAAGCCGGCCATCTGGTGCACGTGCAGTCCGTCGTGGTGCGCCTGGACGCTGAGGTGCGCGACGGCCTGGCCCAGGTCGTAGACGGCCCAGGGGCGGGGCTTGCCGTCGGCGTCGACGGTCTCGGCGAGGGCGACGACGAGTGCCGCGGCCGAGCCGGCCCAGGCCGCGTTGAAGCCGACGAGGTTCTTCGCGACGCGGTCGAACTCCGGAGTGCCGCGGCGGGCCACGATGAAGCGCCAGGGCTGCGAGTTGTTGGCGGAGGGGGACCAGCGCGCGGCCTCGAGCAGCGAGGCGAGGGTCCCGTCCGAGATCTCGGCCGTCGTGTCGAACGAGCGCGGGCTCCAGCGCTCGGCGAGCACGTCGAGGATCGGCGCGCTGGTGGTGGCGGTGCGGGACGCGGTGGCGAGGGACATCGTGGAGCTTCTTTCCGGGAGGGTGCGGATCAGGGGAGGGCTCCGTTGCCCGCTCGTACAACCCCGCGCGGCGAGCAGGCATTCCCGCGGGCGGGGTCCGGGTAAGGCCTACCAGGTCCGTTCGCCCTCGGAGGACCCCCGGGCCGGGCGGCCTCGGAACGGTACGCTCGTAGACGGCGTGGTTCCCCGCGCGCAACGTTCACGACTCTGATGGAGGATCATCCATGGCCCAGCACTTCGACGTCGTCGTCCTGGGGGCGGGTCCCGGCGGGTACGTGGCTGCGATCCGAGCGGCGCAGCTCGGCAAGTCGGTCGCGATCGTCGAGAAGCAGTACTGGGGCGGCGTCTGCCTCAATGTGGGCTGCATCCCGTCCAAGGCGCTCCTGCGCAACGCGGAGCTCGCCCACATCTTCCACTCGCAGGCCAAGCAGTTCGGCATCTCGGGCGACGTCTCCTTCGACTTCGGCGCGGCGTTCGACCGCAGCCGCACCGTCGCGGACGGACGCACCAAGGGCGTCCACTTCCTGATGAAGAAGAACAAGATCACCGAGTTCGACGGCACCGGCGCCTTCACCGGCCCGAAGGGCCTCGACGTGCAGCTCACCAAGGGCGGCTCGGAGTCGCTGACGTTCGACGACGCGATCATCGCGACCGGCGCCTACGTCCGCCTCCTGCCCGGCGTCGAGCTCTCCGAGAACGTCGTCACCTACGAGACGCAGATCATGACGCGCGACCTGCCCGACACGATGGCCATCGTGGGTGCCGGCGCGATCGGCATGGAGTTCGCGTACGTCCTCAAGAACTACGGCGTCGACGTCACGATCATCGAGTTCATGGACCGCGCCCTCCCCAACGAGGACCCGGACGTCTCCAAGGAGATCCAGAAGCAGTACAAGAAGCTCGGCGTCGAGATCCTGACCTCGACCAAGGTCGAGTCGGTCGTCGACAAGGACGGCTACGTCACCGTGACCTACACCGCGAAGGACGGCACCCAGTCGACCCTCGAGGTCGACAAGGTCATGATGTCGATCGGCTGGGTCCCCCGCGTCGAGGGCTTCGGCCTCGAGAACACGGGCGTCGAGCTGACCGAGCGCGGAGCGATCGCGATCGACGACCACATGCGCACCAACGTGCCGCACATCTACGCCATCGGCGACGTGACCGCGAAGCTGCAGCTCGCGCACGTGGCCGAGGCGCAGGGCGTCGTCGCCGCCGAGACCCTCGCCGGTGCCGAGACCCAGACCCTGGGCGACTACCGCATGATGCCGCGCGCGACGTTCTGCCAGCCGCAGATCGCCTCCTTCGGCCTCACCGAGAAGCAGGCGACCGACGAGGGCCACGAGATCACCGTCTCGACCTTCCCGTTCATGGCGAACGGCAAGGCGCACGGCCTCGGCGAGCCGACCGGCTTCGTGAAGCTCATCGCGAGCAAGCAGTACGGCGAGCTCCTCGGCGCGCACATGATCGGCCCGGACGTCTCCGAGCTGCTCCCCGAGCTCACGCTCGCGCAGAAGTGGGACCTCACCGCGACCGAGCTCGCCCGCAACGTGCACACCCACCCGACGCTGTCGGAGGCGCTCCAGGAGGGCTTCCACGGCCTCAAGGGGCACATGATCAACATGTAGGTGCCCGCACCTGCACCGCACCTCCGGCTCGCAGGAACCGGTCCGGCTCGTCCGGATCACCGGTTCCCGCGAGCCGGAGGTGTTTCCGCGAGCCGGAGGCGTGTCCGCGTACCGGAGGCGGTCCCCGCGACCCGCAGGCGGTTCCCGCGACAGGAGGCGACTCCGCCCCTCCCGCTAGCGTCGACCGCATGGACCCCCGCCTCCTCGACCACCTCGCCGCCGACGCCTGGCCGCCGCTCGAGAGCCGCGCGCTCGACGGCTGGCGTCTGCGCGCCGCCTCAGGAGTCACGAAGCGCGCGAACTCGGTCCTCACCTCCGGACCCGTCGTCGATCCCGAGCGCGCGATCGACGCCGCCGAGGCGTTCGCCCGCGAGCACCGCATCCCGCCGCTCCTGCAGCTCGGCCCCGCGACCCTCCCCGCCGACCTCGCCGACCGCCTGAGCGCCCGCGGCTACGCCCCGCACGATCGCACGCTCGTCCTCACGGGCACGGTCCGGGAGGCGCTCGCCGCCCTGAGCGGGGGGCGCACCGAGATCGACGCGCACCCGTCCGACGACTGGATGCGGCTCTGGTGGTCCGTCGACGGCCGGGGAGGCGACGCCGAGGTCGAGGTCGCGCGGCGGATCCTCGCGGGCTGCGACTCCTCCTACGCCCTCCTCCGCGACGAGGACGGCCCCGCCGCCTGCGGCAGGCTCGCGTTCGCGACCGCGCTCGACGGTGAGGAGTGGTGCGGCCTGTTCGGAGTCGCCACGCGCCCCGATGCGCGCCGCCGGGGGCACGCCTCCGCCGTCCTCCGCTCCCTGCTCGACCAGGCGAGAGGCCGCGGGATCGAGCGCCTCTGGATCCAGGTCCTCGAGTCCAACTCCGGTGCCCGCCGCCTCTACGCGGCGCTGGGCTGCGAGCGGTCCTCCTGGTACGAGTACTGGCGCCGCCCCTGACCCGCCCGCGGCGAACCCGGCGCGAGACGCCGGTCCGGTCCGCGCCACGCAGGTCGGGGCGTGCCGGAGCGGCTTCTCGCGGCGGACGTCACTCCAGGACCGCCCGGGCCACGGAGTCCGCCCGTGCCGAGTCGCCGGTCACGAGCACTCGCCACCACACGTCGTCCGCGAGCACGTCGACCTCGCAGGTGCCGGTCGAGCAGCCCGAGATCGCGCGCTCGCCGAGGCCGTCCACGGGTGAGAGCGGGATCGCGAGACCGGTGGTGAGCGAGAGGTTGCGCCAGCCCTCCTCCCCCGAGGGGAGCGCGTCGACGCTGATCCCGGAGTAGGCGGCGCTGGCCGCGTCGGTCCAGGTGCACGAGGTGTAGCCGGCGCGGGCGGCCGCCGCGGCTCCGGCGGTCGTGATCGGCGCCCCCTCGGTGCCGGCTCCCGGAGTCGGCTGCGCGAGCCCCGCGAGCGACGTCAGCTGCTCGGCCGTCAGCAGGTCGGCGCAGGCCGGCCCGGTGCCCGGAGCGACCTCGTCGAGCCGACCGGAGGCGGAGTCGGCCGTCGCGGAGGCGAGCGCGGCGAGATCCAGTGCCGTCGGAGCAGCGGTCAGCGCGAGCGAGACCCAGGTCGTGCCGATGAGGATCTGGGCGGTGCAGCTCCCGTCGACGCACGATCCGGAGGCGGCGTCGCCCGCGGCCAGTGCGGGACCGGCGGGGAGGGCGGCGAACGCGTCGGCCGCGTCCCCGGCGGCCGAGGCGACGACCGACGCGGGCCCGTCCGTCTCGAACCAGGAGCAGGTCAGCAGGCCGCCGTTCTCCTCGGCGGCCGCGCGGATCAGCTCGGACGAGCTCTGCACGGCGCCGTCCCGGCTGCCCTCGAGCCGGTCGGCGGGGAGCCGCAGCGCCTCCGAAGCCCTCGAGACCGGCAGCAGCGCGTCGCAATCGAGCTCGGAGACGGGCGCCGCGGAGGCGGAGGCCGAGACGGAAGGGCTCCCCTCCGGCGCCGGCGCCCCCGAGCACCCCGCGAGAGCGACGCCCGCGATCAGCCCGAGCGCGACGAGCCGCGCCCTCACGCCGAGAGCTCGCGCTCGATCGCCGCCGTGAACACGTCGATGTCGTCCTCGGTGGTGTCGAACGAGCAGACCCAGCGCACCTCGCCCGTCGCCGGGTTCCAGTCGTAGAAGCGCGACACCTCGCGCAGGCGGTCGGCCACTCCGGGCGGCAGCGTCGCGAAGACCGCGTTCGCCTGCGTCGGCTGCGTGAACGCCAGGCCCGCGATGCGGCCCGCCGCCACCGCCTCCTCGAGCCGGGAGCGCAGCCGCTCCGCCATGGCGTTCGCGCTCCGCGCCGAGCGCAGCCACAGCGGCTCCGTCTCGCCGTCCTCGCCGAGCATGGCGAGCAGCTGCGCCGAGAGGAAGCGCATCTTCGACGACAGCTGCATGTTGGTCTTACGCAGGTAGTGCAGTCCGCTCGACGCCTCGGGATCGAGGACCACGATCGCCTCGCCCAGCAGCATGCCGTTCTTCGTGCCGCCGAACGAGAGCACGTCGACGCCGGCATCGGTCGTGAAGGCGCGCAGCGGCACTCCGAGCGCCGCCGCCGCGTTCGCGATCCGCGCGCCGTCGAGGTGCAGCCGCATGCCGTGCGCGTGCGCGTGGTCGGCGAGCGCGCGCACCTCCTCGGGCGTGTAGACCGTGCCCAGCTCGGTCGACTGGGTGATCGAGACGACCAGCGGCTGCGAGCGGTGCTCGTCGCCGTAGCCCCAGGCCTGCTCGTCGACGAGCGCCGGAGTCAGCTTGCCGTCGGGCGAGGTCACCGTGAGGATCTTGATCCCGCCGACCTTCTCGGGCGCTCCGCCCTCGTCGGAGTTGATGTGCGCGGTGCCCGCTGAGATGACGGCGCCCCAGCGCGGCAGCATCGACTGCAGCCCGGTGACGTTCGCGCCGGTGCCGTTGAAGACCGGGAACGCCTGCGCCTGCTCGCCGAACTCGCGCCGGAACGCGTGCTGCAGGCGCTCGGTGTAGACGTCCTCGCCGTACGCGACCTGGTGCGCGCCGTTGGCCGCGGTGATCGCGGCGAGCACCTCCTCGTGGACCCCGGAGTAGTTGTCGGAGGCGAAGCCGCGGACCGTCGGATCGTGCAGAGAGCTCATGCCTTCATCCTCGCAGCCCGTCGCCGGAGGGTCCCTCCGGGTGCGCGTTCAGCGGGCGCTCATGTTTCCGGCATGTGAACAGCCCGGGAGCGACGAGCCGATCTCCGTCAAGAAGTTGGTATCGGCTGAGCGAACGGCCACTCTTGTCCTATGCGCATGGACACATCGGGGGCGGTCCGCGATATGCCGGCCCCTCCCGGGGTGGACGAGATCGCGGCGCGCTTCGGCGACCCGGTCCTCGCGTTCGCCCCGCAGCCCCGACTCGAGGAGTTCGCGGCGGCTCAGACCATGGCGCTCGGGCGGTTCGTCGAGATCTCGCTGTCGTACTCGTTCTTCAAGAATCCGCGCAATCGCGCCGATCCTGTGAACCACGTCCCGCTCACTCCGGAGCAGAAGCGGGCGATCGACCGGGCCGAGAACGACCACCTTCCGCCGTGGATGGTCGACCAGGTCACTCGGATGCGGTACCCCGTGCTGTGGGAGGCCGTGCGCACCTCCGTGCCGATCCCCGCCGAGCGCAGCCGGCCCCTGGAGTCGCGGCTGGCCGCGCACATGGGCGATGTGCTCCGCAACACGTTCCCCGGCCGCGTCCGCAGCCGTCGGGGCGGCATGCCCGTGGTCGCCGCGGCGCTGCGCGACGAGGACGTCGTTCGCGGTGTGCCGGTCGTGGTCGACGGAGAGGCCCTGCGCGGCTACCGCGTCGACACCGATCCCGACGTGGTCGCGATCGGCGCCCGCGTCGACGGCCGCTACATGACCGTGGTGCTCGATCGGAAGATCGTCCCCGACATCCGCATGGAGTTCGTGCGCCGCACGCCTCCGCGCGGTTCGGCTCCGCTCGCCCGCCGCTGACGCGGCTCGCTGCGCGACCTCCGCCGACGAGGGGGTCCGCTCGCTGCCGGTCGACAGCACCCGGCCTCAGCGCACGTCCTGCGGCACCGACGCGGTCAGGACCGCCCGGGCACCGCGATCCCGTGCTCGTAGGCGAACACGACCGCCTGGATCCGGTCGCGCACCCGCAGCTTCATCAGGATCTTCGACACGTGGGTCTTCACCGTCGCCTCGCCCACGAACAGCTGCGTGGCGATCTCGGCGTTCGACCAGCCCCGCGCGAGGTACACCAGCACCTCGCGCTCGCGATCGGTGAGCTCGGCGACGCCCGGGTGCTCCCGGGGGCTGCGGGCGGGATCCGCGGCGAAGCGCTCGATCACGCGGCGGGTGACGTCCGGAGCGAGCATCGCGTCGCCGCGGGCCACGACCTGCACCGCGTCGACCAGGTCCTCCGGCGAGGCGTTCTTGAGCAGGAAGCCGCTCGCCCCGGCCGACAGCGCGTCGAAGAGGTAGTCGTCGCGGTCGAAGGTCGTCAGGATCAGGACGCTCGAGCACAGTCGCGGGTCCTTCACGATCTCGCGGGTCGCGGCGAGCCCGTCCATGCCCGGCATCTGCACGTCCATGCAAATCACATCGGGGCACAGCTCGGTCGCCCGCGCGATCGCCTCGGAGCCGGTGCGGGCCTCGCCCACGATGACGATGCCCGGCTCGGACTCCAGGATGATGCGGAACCCCGCGCGCACCAGCTCCTGGTCGTCCACCAGGAGGACGCGGATGTCGTCGGTCATGCGCGGCCCCCGCTCGCTGCGTCGTGGCGCCCCCGCGACGCCCCGGTCGACGCTACCGGGTCCAGGAGCGGCTGCGGGCCGACGACCGGCGCCAGCGGGACGTGCACGTGCACGAGGTAGCCCTCTCCGCGCCGGCCCATCTCTATCCGCCCGCCCACGGCGGCCGCACGCTCGCGCATGCCGGTCTGCCCCAGGCCGCAGGAGGCGGGCGCGGTCGGATGCGGACCGGTTCCGCCGTCGTCGGCGACCTCGAGCTCGACCGCGTCGGGCAGGTAGCGCAGGCGCAGCTCGGCCCGCGCGCCCGCGCCCGCGTGCTTGCGGACGTTCGTGAGCGACTCCTGCGCGATGCGGTAGAGGCTGAGGCCGACCGTCGCGGGGATCTCGCGCGGGAAGCCGAGAGTGCGGAACGCCGTCGGCAGTCCCGAGCCGGCGGAGGCGTCGACGAGCTCCTCGAGCTGCGCGACGCCGCGGGTGGAGGCGGAGTCGGTCGGGACCGTGTCGAGGGGGCCGGCCGCGGACGACTCCTCGGCGCGGAGCGCGACCAGGATCCGGTGCAGCTCGTCGATCGCCGAGCGGGCGTCGCCCTCGATGGCGCTGAGCGAGCGCGCGGCCTTCTCGGGGTCGCGGGCGAGGACGCGGCGTGCTGCTCCCGCCTGCACCCCCATGACGCTGACGTGGTGCGCGACGACGTCGTGCAGCTCGCGGGCGATGCGCAGGCGCTCCGAGGTGACCGCCTGGCGCGAGGAGCGCTCGCGCTCGTCGTCGAGCTCGGCCGTGCGCGCCTCGAGCGCCTCGAGCCGGCGCGCCGACTGCCACGAGGCCTCGCCGAAGACGAAGGCGCTGCCGAAGTAGAGCAGGTTGACCAGCAGGACCAGCGCCGATTCGGCGACGTAGGGCGAGAGCGGTCCGACGGACTCGGTGGCGGGCAGCGCCCGGTCGAGCCACTCGCCCGTGATCAGCGAGGTCACCAGCCACCCGAGCATGGCGATCGCGATCACCAGGCGCACCGCGAGGGCGGCCCGGCGGTCCCGGCTCCAGGCGCCGACCGTGTAGATCGCGAGGAACAGGCAGATCTGGTTGAAGAGCGACTCCGGCACCTGGAGCACGAGACCGAGCGTGTAGACCACCGCGAGGACGATCGCGACGGTGGCCGGGTACCTCCGCCGCAGCGCCAGCGGCAGCGTCAGCGCGACGGCCCAGTGGGCGCTGACGACGGGGTGCGCCGCGTCGGGGAAGCCGGCCGAGGTGTACAGCAGCACCGAGATCACGGTCGCGAGCAGGAGGATCCCGGCGGCGACGGCGTCGCGGATGTACTGCGACCGCGTGGGCGGTCGCCTCGTCCAGCCGGCGTCGAAGGGATCGGCGGCGGCGACGGCGTCGGCACCTCGGGACATGACGTCCACGGTACGCGACCGGGCCGCGGCGGCGGCGGGCGCACTGTCACCCGCCGACGCCGACCGCTCAGTCGCGCCCCGTGATGCCCTTCGTCGACCCGATCACGTCGCGCATCTTCTTCTCGAGGGCCTCGTAGAACATCGACAGCGGGAACTCGTCGTCCAGCACCGCGTCGGTCAGACCGCGGGGCGGCCCGAGCAGCACCTCGTCGGGCAGCCCGCGCGCCCAGGCCGACGCCGGGTGCGGAGTGAGCACCGACGCGATCAGAGCGTGCGCGGCCAGCCAGTGCGCGGTCTTGGGGCGGTCGATCGAGCGCCAGTACAGGTCGTCGATCGCGTCCGAGAGCGCGACGACCACGTCGGCGACACCGTCCCACTCGAAGGCGAGGCGCGTGTCCGTCCAGTGCAGCACCCCGTGCCGGTGCAGCCAGGCGAAGAGCAGCTGCCCGCCGAGACCGTCGTAGTTGCGCACGCGCGAGCCGGTGAGCGGGAAGCGGAAGAGGCGGTCGAACAGGATCGCGTACTGCACCGACCGCGCCCTCTCGGCCAGGCGCTCCTCGTCCGCGTCGCGGTGCTCGGCTGCGGCGAGCCGGCGCTCGATCGCGACGGATTCGCGGAACGCCGTCAGGTCGCAGCGCAGCTCCTCGAGCGAGTAGAGGAAGAAGGGCATGCGCTGCTTGATCATGAAGGGGTCGAACGGGAGGTCGCCGCGCATGTGGGTGCGGTCGTGGATGAGGTCCCACATCACGAAGGCCTCCTCCGCGAGGTGCTGGTCGGCGATCAGCCGGCGCGCGTCCTCGGGCAGGTCGAGGCGCGTGACCTCGGCGGCGCTGCTCACGACGCGGCGGAAGCGGGCGGCCTCGCGATCGGCGAAGATCGCTCCCCAGGTGAAGGTCGGGATCGCGCGCATCGCCACGGTCTCGGGGAAGAGCACCGCGCTGTCGGTGTCGTAGCCGGCGGTGAAGTCGACGAAGCGGACCGGCACGAAGAGCGCGTTCGAGTACTCGCCCGCCTCGAGCTCGGCGACGAAGCGCGGCCAGACCACCTCGACCAGCACGGCCTCGACGTGCCGGTCGCGGCTGCCGTTCTGCGTGAGCATCGGGAAGACGACCAGGTGGCGCAGCCCGTCGATCCGGTCGAGCTGCGGCTGGAAGGCCTGCAGCGAGTCGAGGAAGTCGGGGACGCCGAGCCCGTCGGCGCTCCACCGCTCCAGGTCGACGACGAGCGCGTCGAGATAAGCGGCGTCGTGCGGGAAGCGGGGGGCCAGGGTGCGGACGGCGGTGACGATCCGCTCGAGCGCGGCGCGCGCCTCCGGCAGCGTCGCCGGGTCGGCGAGGGAGCCGTCGGTCGCCTGGAGCGGCTGCAGGTCGCCGACCGCGGCCTTGAGGTCGAGCCAGGCGGAGGAGGACTCGACGCGGTCCTCGAGGACCTCCGGCTCTCCGACGACTGTGCTCTGCACGAACTGCGACATGGTGATCCTCCTCACGCTTCGAATCCTCGGTGGAACGGGTCGGATGCGACCCGACTCCGAGCGTAGGGCGGCGTGCGCGCGCTTTTCTTGCGTGAGGGCGGAGCGGAGCGGCGACGTCGGCGCTCGGCGCGCACGTCTGCGCCGCTCGGGTCGGCGGCGGCGCTCAGGAGCGGCTCCGGAGGTCGTCGCCGCCGGATTCCGGTGACTCCTCCACGGGTCTGATCAGCACTCCACCAGGGCTTTCGCAGGTTGGACCCCCCGTCCGGGGCTAGATTCCTCCACGACCCACCGTGACCCCGGTCAGGGGGTCAGGATGGTGCGGACATCGCGGCCGCATCCCGAGTGCGGCCCATCCGATCGAGCGGCCACTCCGAACACCTGGCGGAGGGGCACGACCGACGAGCCATCCTGAGAGAGAGGATCGGAGCGCGTGACGGGACCCGAACCCGGAAGCGACCACAGCACAGTCAGCATCGATCAGCACCCCTCGACCCTCCGCCTGCTGCCCTGGCCGCAGGCGGACACCGCCGCACTCCGCGTCACCCGCGCGGAGTCCGACGCGGGTCGCGGGCACGACGAGGACGGAACCCTGCACGACCGCTACCTGCGCGGTTGGGCCGAGGGCACCGCCTTCTTCTACGCGATCGAGCTCGACGGCGCCTGCGTCGGCTCCATCGGCTATTGGTACGGCCACTCGCGCGGCATCGTCGCGTACGAGGCGGCCTGGAGCCTCGCCCCCGCGGCGAGGGGACGCGGCGTGGCCGCGCGTTCGGTGCGCCTGCTGCTCGACGAGGCCGCGGCGTTCCCGCTGCCCCGCTTCGTGCACGCCTTCGTGCGCACGGACGACGCGGAGGACAACGCGATCTGCGTCGAGGTCGGCTTCGACCGCGTGGACATCGTCGAGAAGGGCGAGCCGCCGAGCCTCTGGGCCGACTGGGCGTTCGACCTGGCGGCGGTCGCCTAGGGGCGGATGCCCGCGCCCGGAACCGCGGGTCGTGCGGCGGTTCGGTGGCGGGCCGCCTGCATGCGACCGGCGTCTTGCGACGGCGCCCCGCGCCACCTTCGCGTCCACCCTCCTCGCGCCGTACCATCTCCGTATGGGATCTCCGGGCCTCGACGGTCCGCTCTCCGCGCTCTCGACCCACGAGTGCGCACGGCGATGAAGGAGTGCACGATGGACATCACGGTGAGGACGAGCCGCTTCCTGGCGGCGCTGGCGGTCGCGGTCGTCGTAGCGGCGACGGCGGCGACGACGGCGAGCGCGACGACGACGTACCCGGACGGCGGTACCTGGAAGTACGGCATCCGCGAGTACTCGAGCACCCCCTACCTCTACTCCGAGTACTTCCACGCCTCCAAGACCCACAAGGCGAGCACCATCACCTCGAGAGGCGTGCTGTCGTCGTCCGGCTGGGTGGTGAAGGGGCTGTGGGCGAAGGCGCCGGAGAAGGCGTCGAACTACAGCACCAGCACCAACCACTGGTATTACAACGTCTGAGCATGCGCGACGACGCAGACCACGGACGCAGTCGTCGTCCGCCCGCCCGGAACTTCGCCGCGACGATGCTGCTCGTCTCGGTCCTCCTCTCGGGGTGCTCGTCTGCGCCTCCTGCTGCGGCCCCCACTGCCGGTGACGCCGAGTTCACCGGGCCGTGGGCGGCCGAGTTCCGGGCCTTCTCGGCCGAGGCGAAGTCGGACTTCGAGCGCGGAGCACTCAGCGACGGAGACGTCTCGGACCAGGAGTACGCCGAGATGACCGAGCGCTTCCGCGCGTGCCTCGAGGCGGCCGGACTCGTGTTCGAGGGCTTCGCGGCGGACGGGTCCTACACGGCGGCACCGGCGGGTGGGGCGGCCGACGCGGAGTCGTCGCGGGACGCCGCGACCCGCTGCAGCGAGGAGACGGGCGAGGCGAGCCTCGGCGCGCTGCACAGTTGGATCTCGCGCAACCCCGACAACGAGGACCAGGCGGTGCTGATGGTCGACTGCATGGTGCGCGCGGGTCTCGTCGACTCCGCCTACACGGCCGACGACTGGACGCGCGAGAACGCCGCATCCTCCCTCCCCGCCTCCGTGCCCGCGGACGGCGCGGAGGCGTACGAGGAGTGCGTCGCGGACCCGCTGGGCGTGCTCGGTGGCTGAGCGGAGGCGCCGGGCGACCCGGTCGGGCGGGCCGCGGTGACAGCGGCGCAGGCCGCGACCCGCGCCGGCATCGCAGCCCTCCTCGCGTTCGCGCTCCTGGCCGCCGGTGCGACGACAGCGCTCCTCCTGCTCGCCCCGACCGTGCCCGCGAGCCTCCGTTCGGCGGACGACCCCCTGACCGTCCCCGTCTCCTATCAGGACTTCGCCGATCCTCGGCCCGTTGAGCTGACCTTCACCCGGGCGCCCGACATCTCGGTCGTGGCGCGCGCCTCAGGTGTCGTCACCGCGTACTCGTGCCGGTCGGGGGCGGCTCTCGAGTCGGGCGGGTCCCCGCTCTCGATCGACGGCGCCCCGCTCCTGGCGCTCGCGACATCGACTCCGCTCTGGCGCGATCTCGCGATCGGCGACTCCGGGGACGACGTCCGAGCGCTGCAGCGGGAGCTCGTCCGGCTCGGGGCTCCGCTCGTCGCCGATGGCACCCTCGGCGCAGGGTCGATCCAGGCGATCGAGCGCCGCCTCGAGAAGGCTTCGGGGCGTGCCGAGCAGTTGTCGACCGTTCCCCTCGCACGGCTGCTCTGGCTCCCCGGGCCATCCGTCGTGGCAGCGAGCTGCGAGGTCTCCCTCGGCGGTCGAGTCGACGGGGCCGTCCCGATCGCCGTCGTCGCCGGATCCGTCGCCTCCGCCTCGATCGTCGCCGTGCCGAGCGGAATGCTCGACGGCGAGCGCCGACTCGTCGTCGACGACGCCGTGCTGGTGCCGACCCCCGAGGGTCGCATCGACTCCGAGCAGGAGCTCCACGCCTTCGCCTCGACCCCGTCGGCACGCACCGCGCTCGCGACCGAGGGCGGGAGCACCGTCCCGGGCCAGTACGTCCTCGCGGCACCCGTGCGGGTCGGAATCGTGCCTCCGTCCGCCCTCGCCGGCGCGGACGGCGGGACCGCCTGCGTCCTCACGGACGGCGGGCCGGTGCGCGTGCACGTGGTCGACTCGGAGCTCGGTCGGTCGTCCGTCGAGTTCCCGAGTGGGAGCGAGCCGGCACTGGTCGCCGCCGACCCTCCCGCCGACCTGGACTGCGCGTGAGGGTGCACGATCTCGGCCACCGCTTCGGTGCCGGCCCGTGGCTCTTCCGCCATGTGACCACCTCCTTCCGGGTCGGCGAGGTGTGCGCCCTCGTCGGGCCGTCCGGCTCCGGCAAGAGCACGTTCCTCTCGATCCTCGCGGGATCGCAGGCGCCGGCGGAGGGGAGCGTCGAGCGAGCGGAGGCGGGCCGCATCGGCTGGGTGCTCCAGTCCCCGCACGGCGTCGCCCGTCGCTCGGCACGCGACCACGTCGCCCTCCCGCTGCTCGCCGACGGCCTGCGCACCGCCGAGGCCGACGCGCGGGCCGTCGACCTGCTGCGCCGCTTCGAACTGGACGGAGTCGCCGACCGGCCGTTCGGAGAGCTCTCCGGAGGAGAAGCTCAGCGGCTCATGCTGGCCCGCGCTCTCGCCGCACGGCCCTCGCTGCTGCTCATCGACGAGCCGACGGCTCAGCTCGATCAGCAGACCGCCAGGACCGTCGACCGGGCGATCACCGCGGCGTCCACGGCCGACTGCATCATCGTGGTGGCGACGCACGACCCCGGCACGCGCGACTCCTGCAGCCGATCGGTCGATCTGTCGTCGGCCACCGCATGAGGGCGTCGGCGATCCTCCGCGAGGCGTTCCGCGGAGTGGTCTCCGGCACCTCCCGGGCGCTCCTGACAGCCGTGGTCCTCTCGGCTGTCGTTCTGCCCGTGCAGATCGCCGATCTGACGCTGACCCGCTCGCTCGTCGAGGAGGCCCGCTCCTACCGAGACTCGGGTGCCTCCGTGCAGACGGTCGTCGCCGCAGGGAGGATCGACGGCGCGGCGTGCAGCGCGCTCGGGGCGCTGCCGTCGGTCCGTGCCGCAGGAGCCGTGCGGGCGGCGCCCCATGAGCTGGTCGCCGCGGTCCTCCCGCGGTCGCCTCTCCCCCTGCTCGAGGTGACCGGCGGCTTCCCCGAGGTCGTGCGGGCGAGCACACGGCCCAGCGCCGGTCTCGTCCTCTCGGACGGGGCGGTCCTCGCCCTGGGCCTCGATCGGGGCGAGGTCGCCCTGACCGAGGGGGGCGTGGCCCACGTCCGGGGGAGCTACTCCTGGCCCGACGACGGCCGCCGCACCGGCTTCGGCTTCGCCGCGCTGGCGGTCTCCCCGCCCGGCGCTCCCTTCGACGAGTGCTGGGTCGACGTCTGGCCGCAGAGCGAGCGGATCCGCGCGCTTCTGCTGACCACCGTGCAGTCAGCGGGAGGCGGGCCGCGGGATCCGTCTCCCGTGCTCGCTCCGCTCAACTCCTCGCGGGGGGACGTGTTCGACGGCGGTACCCGCTACGCCGGGCGCATCACCCTCCTCGCGCCTCCCCTGGCGGGCCTGCTCGCACTCGCCGCGGGCGCGGCCGTGGCCGGACTGCGACGCCTCGAACTCGCCTCAGCGCTGCACTCGGGAGTGCGCCGCGTCGAGCTGCTGGCGGTGCTGATGCTCGAGGCGATCGCCTGGCTCCTGCCCGTGGCGGCCGTCGCGGCTGCCGTGTCCGCGGTCTTCTGCGCGACGGGGCCCACGATCGACGAGGGGCCGACCCTCGTGCAGGGGCTCCGCACTCCCGCGTGCGTGCTCCTTGGCGGCCTCGTCGGTACCGCTGGGGCCGCCCTGGCGGCCCGGGAGGCGCACCTGCTCCACTACGTCAAGAACCGGTGACTTTCACACCCCGTGGGCGGCGAGCCAGGGCCGCAGGACCGCGAGGAACTCCTCCGGCCGCTCGACGCTGGGCAGGTGCGCCGCCTCGTCGAAGACGCAGGAATCGGCGCCGGGGATCGTCTCGGCGAGGTACTCGTGCACGGGGAACGACTCCGAGAGGTCGTGCGCGCCCACCACGATCAGCGCCGGCAGCGCCAGATCGACGACCCGGTCGTAGGCGGGAGGCTCGAGCGGGATCGGCCGGGGCTTCTCGTGCTCGTGGCCGGCGCGGCCGCGGGCGAGCTCCCGCACCGTCGCGACGAAGGAGGGGTCGAGCGAGTCCGCGGAGCGCTCCGGCCCGAAGGCCCAGAGCTCCGCTTCCCGCCGGGCGACCAGCTCGTGGTCGCCGCCTGTCAGCAGGGCGTCGATCTCGTCGAAGAGGGCGTCCTCGCGCGCGGTCAGCTCCGGATACGGGAAGCCGCCGACGCCCGGGCAGATCGCGACGAGCGCGCTCACCCGGTCGGGATGGGCGATCGCGAGGTCGAGGGCGGCGGATCCGCCCCGCGAGCAGCCGAGGACGGCGGCGCGCTCCACGCCCAGGTGCTCGAGCACCGCGAGGAGGTCGGCGCGCTCGTCGAAGTCGACATCGGCCGTCGTCGTGCCGCCGAAGCCGCGGGAGTCCAGGCGCACGACGAGATGGTCCTCGGCCAGCGCCGGGACGATCGGGTCCCACATCCTCAGGTCGGCGATGCCGGCGTGCACCAGCAGCAGCGCGGGGGAGGAGGCGTGGCCGTCCGCCTCCCAGTGGAGGCTCGCGCCGGGGACGTCGAGATGCGGCATGCGGCCACCGTAGGCCCGGCCCCCTCGGGGTGCAACGGCGCCGGACCCTAGGCTGGAGGGACGCCTGCGAGCCGCCCGCTCGCCCGAGGGACGGAGGACGCCGTGGAGGGAGTGCTCACCGGATTCGCGATCATCGGCGTGATCATCGCCGTCGGCTACCTGATCGCCCGCTTCGGCCTGGTGCCTCCCGAGGGCCGTGCGATCCTGTCGCGCCTCGCCTTCTTCGTGACGACCCCCGCCCTGCTCTTCACGGTGCTGTCGAGGGCCGATGTCACGGTGCTCTTCTCCTCCTTCCTCCTGGTGTCGCTCTGCACGGTGCTGCTCGTGGCCGCGGTCTACGTGCTCGCGTCGCGCCTCTTCTTCCGCCGCCCGCTGCCCGAGACCGTGATCGGTACGGCGTCCTCCTCCTACGTCAACGCGAACAACATCGGCCTGCCCGTGGCCATCTACGTCCTCGGCGACCCGCAGTGGGTCGCACCGACCCTGCTGCTGCAGCTGCTCCTGCTCGCGCCGACGATCCTCACCGTGCTCGACATCTCGACGAGCGGGCGCACGTCGGTCGGCGCGATCCTGACCCAGCCGCTGCGGAACCCCGTGATCATCGCGTCCGGTCTCGGCCTGCTCGTCGCGGTCACCGGAGTGGACGTGCCGGCCCCGGCGCTCGAGCCGTTCTCGATCATCGGCAACGCGTCGATCCCGCTCGTGCTGATGGCGTTCGGCATGTCGCTGCGCGGGCAGCGGCCGCTGGAGGCGGGCCCCGCGCGGATCGAGGTCGTGGTCGCCTCGACACTGAAGTCGCTCGTGATGCCGGCGGTGGCGTGGAGCCTGGGCCGCTTCGCCTTCCAGCTCGACGCCGAGCACCTCTTCGCGGTCACCGTGACCGCCGCGCTCCCCACCGCGCAGAACATCTTCAACTTCGCGTCCCGCTACGACCGCGGGGTCGCCGTGGCGAGGGACACGGCCCTGGTGAGCACGGTCGCGGCCGTACCCGTGCTCATCGCCGTGTCCCTCCTCCTGGGTTGACGCGAACACGCCCGGCCCGACCCGTCGCGGTGGCCGTCGCCTAGGCTCTCTCGAATGAGCACCACGACGACCTCCTCTCGCCGCGCCTCCGGACAGCCCCGCCGCCGTCGCCGCGGCCTCTGGATCACGCTGAGCATCCTGCTCGTCCTCGTGATCGGCGCGATCGTCGCGGTGCTCCTGGCCGTGCAGACGTACGACAAGGCGATGACGGTCCGCGCGAAGCTCACCTCCGCGATCCCGCTCGTCTCGCAGGTCGCCGACCAGCTCACCGGATTCGACACCGCGGGAGCCGAGGCGACGGCGGGCCAGATCGCGACCCTCACCGGCGAGGCGCGCGACGAGACCGACGACGGCGTGTGGCGCGTGATGGAGATCGTGCCGGTCCTCGGCCCCAACCTCTCCGCCGTCCGCGCCGCGACCGAGATCGCCGACGACGTGTCGGGCAAGATCGTCACTCCGCTCTCGGGCACCTCGCTCGACGTGCTGAAGCCGGTCGACGGCCGCGTCGACATCGCCGCGATCACCGACCTGTCGGCCAAGATCGACGTCGCGAAGCAGGTCGTCGACGAGTCGCAGGCGCGCGTCGAGGCGATCGACCGCGGGGCGCTCGTGCCGCAGGTCGCCTCGGCCCTCGACGCCTTCGCTCCGCAGCTCGAGACCGCCACGAAGGCGATGGACCAGGTGCAGCCGATCACGGCGATCCTGCCCGACGCGCTCGGCGCGAACGGGCCCCGCGACTACCTCGTCCTGTTCCAGAACCTCGCCGAGGCGCAGGCTCTCGGAGGCGGCGCCTCCTCGGTCATGCTGCTGCAGGCCGACGGCGGTGCGATCTCGATCACGGAGCAGCAGTCCAGCCAGGACTTCCGCGGGCTGGAGTCGGTGGACGTCGACCAGAGCGCGCTCGACACCTTCGGCGGCAACCTCGCCACGACCTTCAACGTCTCGACGAGCCGTCCCGACTTCCCGACCGCTGCGTCCATCGCGACGCAGTTCTGGGCGCAGAAGTTCCCCGACCAGAAGATCGACGGAGTGCTGGCGATCGACCCGGTCGCGCTCTCGTACCTGCTCGACTCGACCGGCCCGGTGGTGCTCACCGACGGCACCGAGCTGACGAGCGAGAACACCGTCTCGACGCTCCTGAACAAGATCTACTTCCGCTACCCGGCCGAGACCGTGGGCGAGCAGACCGACGAGTTCTTCTCGGAGGCGAGCGCGACGATCCTCGAGAAGATCCTCGGCGGCGAGATGGAGCCGACGCGCATGCTGCCGGCGATCGTCAAGGCGGTCGGCGAGAGCCGCGTCCTCGCCTACAGCACCGACCCCGACGAGCAGGCCCTCCTCGCTCCGACGCCCATCGCGGGCATCCTGCCCACCGTCAACACCGACAAGACCACGACGGGCGTCTTCTTCCAGGACGCGTCGATCGGCTCGAAGATGGACTACTACCTCGACACGGCGGTGACGCAGGCGAGTGCGAACCGCTGCGCCGCCTCCGGAGCGACCTTCACCACGCAGGTCACGCTGACCAACACGATCACCGAGAAGGTCGCGCGCACGCTGCCGCCCTACGTCGCGGCCAACGGCGGCAACAGATTCCCGCTCGGCGACTTCGTGACCAACGTCTACGTCTACGGCCCTCCCGGCACGAGCGTGACCGGCGCGACCTGGGCCTCCGGGCTCGGCACCGTGGTGCAGACGACGGACGACCTCGGCCGACCGGTCTCGAAGATCGCGGTGCAGCTGTCCCCCGGCGAGTCCGACACCGCCACGGTCACGTTCACGGCCGCTGAGGCTGAGGAGTACGGCGAGCAGGTCGTCCGCGTCACCCCGATGATCAACACGACCGAGGTGACGCTCCAGGACGACCCGAGCTGCGCCGGCTGACCGGTCGCTCGACGAGGGCGTACCGCCGCACTCCCGGTCGGGGCGTATCGAGCGGTGAAGCCCCCGCTCGCCGGCGTGCTGGTCGAGTAGCCCCGCAGGGGCGTATCGAGACCCGCCAGTGGATTCTCGCTCTGACCAGGCTTTGTGGCGTTGGTGGATCTCGAGACGCCCGCTGCGCGGGCTACTCGATCAGCAGAGTGCAGCCGCACCCGCAGGGTGACTTCTCCTCAGAGACCAGCACCGCCGACCCATCAGGCTTCTGATCGGGGACTTCTCGCGGAGATCGAGCTCGATACGCCCGCTGCGCGGCCTACTCGATCAGCATGGTGCGGAGATCGACCGCACCCCGACGGCCCCGCGTCCCAGCGCCTCGCCTCGAGGCCGCCCTCGCGTCAGACCAGCGCCGATCCGGGGATCGAGCTGGTGACCAGCCACGAGGCGAGCAGCGCCGCGCCGAAGCAGAGGGCGAGGCCGACGAGCGGGATCCACCAGGCCCGGCGCCCGACGAGGTAGCGCACGACCGTCACGGCCACGGCGATCAGCGTCAGGATCGGCGGCCCCAGGAGGGCGAGCGAGACGCCCCAGTCGATGCGGTCGTAGTCGCAGGCGATGTTCTGCCCCTCGCACTGCGCGGGGAACACCGAGAGCACGGCGGCGAGGTAGCCCAGCACGATCGCCACCAGTCCGAGCGCGAGGCAGCCGAGGACCGAGAGCACGAGGTCCCAGCGGCGGCGGAGCGGCCGTCCGGCCGCCACGACCTCCCGGACGGAGCGGTAGGCGTCCGTCCGCAGCTCGTCGTGCGCGCGACCGGCCGGACCCGGGCGCGGGGTCGGCCGCGGGGCCGGGCTGCGAGGAGCGGTCGGACGGGGGGAGGAGGAGCCGCTCGCGGCCGCCCGCGCCCGCTTCTTCTTCGAGGACGCCACGGTCAGAAGATCATCGGGCGGTCGTCGTCGAGGGTCGTCTCGAGATCGAGGTCGACCACCACGGGGACGTGATCGCTCGGGGCGTCGCCCTTGCGCTCGTCGCGGTGGATCGAGGCGCCCGTGACGAGCTCGCCGAACGCGTGCGAGCCGAGTACGAAGTCGATCCGCAGCCCCTCGTTGCGCGGGAAGCGCAGCTGCTTGTAGTCCCAGTAGGTGTAGCCGTCGGGGACGAGCGGGCGCACGACGTCGTGCAGCCCGGCGGCCTCGAAGGCGGCGAAGGCCTCGCGCTCCGGCGGCGAGACGTGCGTGGATCCGGGGCCCAGTGTCGGGTCGCCGACGTCGCTGTCGAGCGGAGCGACGTTCCAGTCGCCCATCAGCGCCAGCGGCAGGTCGGGCTCCGCGGCGAGCCACTCGCGGGTGCTCGCCTCGAGCGCGGCGAACCACTCGAGCTTGTAGAAGTAGTGCGGGTCGCCGACCGCGCGGCCGTTGGGCACGTAGAGGCTCCAGACGCGCACGCCGTCGACAGTGGCGCCGATCGCCCGGGCCTCGAGGGGGAGGGTGCCGTCCTCGGCGGGGGCCTTGGCGAAGCCGGGCATGCCGGGGAAGCCGATCCGCACGTCCTCCATCGGCAGGCGCGAGGCGATGCCGACGCCGTTCCACTGGCTGATCCCGACCATCTCGACGTGGTACCCGGCCTCGGCGAAGGCCTCGTGCGGGAACTGCTCGGGCTTGCACTTGAGCTCCTGCATGGCGAGGACGTCGACGTCCTCGCGGACCAGCCAGTCGACGACGCGGCCCGTGCGGGCCCGGATGGAGTTCACGTTCCACGTGGCGATGCGCATCCTCGAAGTGTAGGAGCCGCCGCCGACAGCCCGGTGCGGACGGCGGCCGTCCCTCGGGCTCCGGTCATCCGTCCGGCGGATTGCGGATCCGGTGTCGGTGGTCGATGGTTGTCTTGCGCCGTCCCGATCGGCGCCCCGCGCCGTCCCCGCGCCGCCGCTCGCGGCCCGCGTCCTCGTCCGCCTCCCGACCCGCCGCCGTTCCGGCGGATCCCGTCGATCCGCTCGAGCCGTCCCCGCGGCCGTCCCCGCTCCCGCCCGCTCCAGCCGTCTCGAGGAACCCCGTGATCCTGCTCCGACTCGCGTCGTCCTACGCGAAGCCCTACTCCCGGTGGATCGTCGCGGTCGTCGTGCTGCAGCTGATCTCGACCCTCGCGGCGCTCTACCTGCCGAGCCTCAACGCCGAGATCATCGACCAGGGCATCGGCACCGGCGACACCGACTTCATCTGGGCCACGGGGATGACCATGCTCGTCGTCTGCCTCGTGCAGGTCGTCACCGCGATCGGGGGCGTGTACTTCGGCGCCCGCACCGCCATGGCCGTCGGCCGCGACCTGCGCCGCGACGTCTACCGCCGCGTCGACTCGCTGAGCGGGCTCGAGGTCGGCCGTTTCGGCACCGCCACCCTCATCACCCGCGGCACGAACGACGTGCAGCAGGTCCAGATGCTGGTCCTGATGACCCTCAACTTCATGGTGTCGACCCCGATCATGTGCATCGGAGGCATCGTCTTCGCCCTCCGCGAGGACGCGGGCCTCTCGTGGCTGGTCTGGGTCTCGGTGCCGGTGCTGTTCGTCGTGGTCGGCGTGCTCGTCTTCCTCCTGCTGCCGCTGTTCCGCCTCATGCAGGACCGCATCGACGGCATCAACGGCGTGCTGCGCGAGCAGATCACGGGCATCCGCGTCGTCCGCGCCTTCGTGCGGGAGCCCTTCGAGTCCGAGCGCTACCGCCGCGCGAACGCGGCGATCACCGAGGTGTCGATCAAGGTCGGCAACATCTTCGTGCTGATGTTCCCGGCGATCATGATGATCCTGCACCTCGCCACGGCCGCCGTCCTCTGGTTCGGCGGGCAGCGCGTCGACGCGGGTCAGATGCAGATCGGATCGCTGACGGCGTTCCTCCAGTACCTGCTCCAGATCCTCACCGCGGTGATGATGGGCGTCTTCATGGTGATGATGATCCCCAGGGCGGTCGTCTGCGCCGAGCGCATCGACGAGGTGCTCGGCACCCGCACGAGCCTCACGAACCCCGAGGGCGGAGCGGTCACGCCGACCCTCGGCCGCGTCGAGTTCCGCGACGTCGTCTTCGGCTACCCCGGCGCCGAGCGACCCGTGCTCTCGGGCGTCGACCTCGTCGCCGAGCCCGGCCGCACGACCGCGATCGTCGGTTCCACCGGCGCCGGCAAGACGACGCTGCTCGGCCTCGTGCCCCGCCTGTTCGACCCGCAGGAGGGGTCGGTGACGATCGACGGCGTGCCCGTCTCGTCGCTCGACCGCGCCCAGCTCGCCGAGGTCATCGGCCTCGTCCCGCAGCGCCCCTACCTCTTCTCGGGCACGATCGCCTCGAACCTCCGGTTCGGCCGCCCCGACGCCACCGACGCCGAGCTGTGGGAGGCGCTGCGCATCGCCCAGGGCGAGGACTTCGTCCGCGGCAAGGAGCACGGGCTCGACGAGCCGGTCTCGCAGGGCGGCACCAACGTGTCCGGCGGCCAGCGCCAGCGCCTCTGCATCGCGCGGGCGCTCGTGGCCCGTCCCCGCGTCTACCTCTTCGACGACTCCTTCTCGGCGCTCGACGTCGCGACCGACGCGCGGCTGCGCGAGTCGCTCGCGGCGGCGACCATCGACGCGACGGTGATCATCGTCGCCCAGCGCGTCTCGACCATCCGCCACGCCGACCAGATCGTGGTCCTCGACGCCGGCCGGGTCGTCGGCCGGGGCACCCACGACGACCTCCTCGAGACGAACGCGACCTACCGCGAGATCGTCGAATCGCAGCTGAGCACCGAAGGGGTGGCCTGAGATGGCACGCGTCCGCGACACCGCGCAGGAGCAGCCGGTCGAGCCGGAGTCGCTCGCCCCCGAGTTCGAGCCCGGCGAGGCCGACGGCGGCATGTTCGGCGACGGCCCGCCCGCCCGCAAGGCCCAGCACTTCTGGCCCTCGGCCAAGCGGCTGTTCAGCCTCCTCGGCCCCGAGCGGGCCCGGATGATCGTGGTCGTCGCCCTGGTCTCGGCGTCGGTCGTCCTCACTGTCATCGCGCCGAAGATCCTCGGTCAGGCGATGGACACGATCTTCAACGGCGTGATCGGATCGCAGCTGCCCGCCGGAGTGCCGCTCGAGCAGATCATCCAGCAGCAGCGCGCCTCGGGCAACGGCACCTTCGCCGACATGCTCTCCAAGACCGACATCGTGCCCGGGCAGGGCATCGACTTCGTCGTGCTCGGCCGGCTCATCATCATCGTGCTGCTGATGTACGTGGTCGCCTCCGTCCTCATGTGGGCGCAGGGCTTCCTCCTCAACGGGCTCGTGATGCGCGTCGTCTACGGCCTGCGCCAGGACATCGAGGCCAAGCTGAACCGCCTGCCGCTGCGCTACTTCGACACCCGTCAGCGCGGCGACGTGATGTCGCGCGTCACGAACGACGTCGACAACATCCAGACCGCCCTGCAGCAGGCGTTCTCGCAGCTCGTCCAGTCGGTGCTGACGATCATCGGCATCGCCGCGATGATGTTCATCGTCTCGTGGCAGCTCGCGCTGATCGCGCTGATCTCCCTGCCGCTGTCGGGCATCATCGCCGGGGTCATCGGCGCTCGCTCGCAGAAGCTGTTCGCCGCCCAGTGGAAGAACACCGGTGCGCTGAACGGCCACATCGAGGAGTCGTTCTCGGGCCTCGAGATCGTGCGCGCCTTCGGCCGCGACCGCGAGATGCTCGAGGAGTTCGACCGCCGCAACGACGACCTCTACAGCGCCTCGTTCGGGGCGCAGTTCGTCTCGGGCATGATCATGCCCGCGATGACCTTCGTCTCGTACCTCTCCTACGTCCTCATCGCCGTCGTCGGCGGGCTGCGCGTGGCCTCGGGCCAGCTCACCCTCGGAGACGCCACCGCGTTCATCCAGTACTCGCGCGAGTTCACCCAGCCCGTCACGCAGCTCGCGAGCATGGCCAACATGCTGCAGTCGGGCGTCGCCTCGGCCGAGCGCACCTTCGAGCTCCTCGACGCCGACGAGCAGGACCCCGAGACGATCACCGACTCGCTGCCCGAGCGCACCGACGGCCACGTCGAGTTCCAGGACGTCTCGTTCTCGTACGACCCGGAGCAGCCGCTCATCGAGGGCCTCTCGTTCTCGGCGCAGCCGGGCCAGACCGTCGCCATCGTCGGCCCGACCGGCGCGGGCAAGACGACGCTCGTGAATCTCGTGATGCGCTTCTACGAGCTCACCGGCGGCCGCATCCTGCTCGACGGCGTCGACATCACCCGCCTCGCCCGCGGCGACCTCCGCTCGCGGGTGGGCATGGTGCTCCAGGACGCCTGGCTCTTCCAGGGCACCATCCGCGAGAACATCCGCTACGGCCGACTCGACGCGACCGACGACGAGATCGCCGACGCGGCGCGCGCCACCATGGTCGACCGCTTCGTGCAGCAGCTGCCCGACGGCTACGACACCGTGCTCGACGCCGACGGAGGGAGCGTGTCGGCGGGCGAGCGCCAGCTGATCACGATCGCCCGCGCGTTCCTCGCCAATCCTTCGCTGCTGATCCTCGACGAGGCCACGTCCTCCGTCGACACCCGGACCGAGCTCCTGGTGCAGCACGCCATGGCCGCGCTGCGCACCGACCGCACGTCCTTCGTCATCGCCCACCGCCTCTCGACGATCCGCGACGCCGACACGATCCTCGTGATGGAGGCGGGACGCATCGTCGAGCAGGGCGCGCACGACGAGCTGCTGCGCCGTCGGGGCGCCTACTACGAGCTCTACATGACGCAGTTCCGCGGGGGGAGCGAGGAGCAGACCGCTGCGATCTCGCCCGCGGGCCTGCCCGGAGGCGCCGAGACCGCACCGTAGAGTGGCCCTGTGAACGACGCACGCCAGCAGCTCATCGAGTACATCGGCTCCGACGCCGTCTTCCACGGGGACTTCACCCTGACGAGCGGCAAGAAGGCGAGCTACTACGTCGACCTGCGCCGCGTCAGCCTCGACCACCGCGTCGCTCCCCTGATCGGACAGGTCATGCTCGACCTCATCGCGCCGATCGAGCGCGTCGACGCCGTCGGCGGACTGACCATGGGCGCCGACCCCATCGCCTCGGCGATCCTGCACCAGGGCGCCGCTCGCGGTCTCGCCTACGACGCCTTCGTCGTGCGCGCCCTGCTCGACGATGCGTCCCGCCTCCATCACGAGGATCGTGTCGGCGTCGCGGATCGTCGAGCAGGGCGCGCACGACGAGCTGCTGCGCCGTCGGGGCGCCTACTACGAGCTCTACATGACGCAGTTCCGCGGGGGGAGCGAGGAGCAGACCGCTGCGATCTCGCCCGCGGGCCTGCCCG
>NZ_JAMRYM010000053.1:0-25326 GCF_023743255.1 Rathayibacter rubneri
CACGAAGCTCGACGCCGACGACGAGAACGACGACACGCTGCCCGCGAAGGCCGCGGCGTGGAACCCGCTCGACCCCGAGTACCAGACCGGGTCCTCACCCGCCCGCTCGTACGCCACGGCCAGCGCGCTCGCCCACTCCGACTCGAGCCCCAGCAGCACCGCCCACGGCAGCAGCCGCTCGGTCACCTCCACGACCTCCACCGGTCCGGACCGGCTCCGCTGCGCACCCTCGGGCGACTGCAGCATCGCGAACCGGTCGGCCTCGGCCAGCTTCAGGTACAGCTCCAGCCCGCGCAGGTGGTCGCGCAGCTCCGCGCCCGCCGCGGTCAGCGGCACCTTCGCCAGCAGCACGCACACCGTCGCGCCCACCGCGATCGCGACCAGCACCAGCACGAACGGCAGCGCTCCGCCCAGCGACGCGACGAGCAGTCCAGCACCGCCGACCACCGCGACGATCGCGGCCACGACGGTGGCCAGGATCAGCCACACCGATCCGCGGACGGTGCCCGGACGCCGCAGGCCCTCCTCCTCGAGCCGCTTCGGCACAGCGTGCAGGAACCCCGTGACCGCCGTGCCGAACTCCTTGTCCTTGTCCGAGAGGTCGCGAACAGTGCCCGGCGCGGGCGAGGCTCCGAACGCGATGTCGCGGAAGCGCTGCTCGTCGACCGCCAGGGGCCGCGGTCGACCGGCGCCCCGCAGCGACACCTGAGCCGGATCGAGCACCCGCAGCAGGAACGCCGGCTTCCCCTTGGGCCCGTCGACCTCCTCGATCCGGGCGAACCGCCGCACCGCCGCGTCGACCAGTGCCGCCGCGGCCGCCCGGGTGGTCTTCGACCGCAGCTGAGCCGACAGGAACAGCCCCTGCACCGGCGGCTCGTACTCGGCGATGATCGTCGGCCGCCCCGGCGCGTCCTTGAGGACCGTCGCCCTGCGGTGCACCGACGCCGCGAGCAGCGCCAGCAGCGCCACCAGTCCGACCAGCTGCACCCACCCCCACGCCGAGGCGAAGTAGCTGTCGTCCCGCGGAGTGAAGGTGCCGGGAGCGAACCCCACCGCGACGGTCACGTTCTCGCCCGCCGCCAGGTCCGCGCCCGTCGCCGTCACCACCGAGTCCCCCTCCTCGAGGACGCACCCCTCGGTCGAGCCGGCGGCACCGCGGTAGCAGGAGGCCGTGCCGGTCGCCGCCTCCGCGAGCCCGGGGCCGAGCTCGATCCGGATCCGGTAGTCCTCGAACGGCTGCCGCCAGGCGGTGCCGTTCGTGTCCCAGTAGAACTCGTCCTCTCCGCTCGAGGTGCCGGAGGCGGGCAGCGTCACGTTCCGCTGCCGGTAGGTGAAGACGTACGTCTGCGCACCGGCGACGTAGTCGTCATCGGCACTCGTGACGATCAGGACGTCGTCCTCCGTCTCGGTGTCGAACGGCCGCGGCGCACCGTCCCCGTCCGTCACCGACACCAGCTCGACGTCCGTCGGATGCCCGTCGAAGCGGAGCGGGATCGCCCGCTGCATCCCGCGGTTCTGGTTCCGCGGGAACTCGGCGACGAAGGTCTCCTCGGTCGTCAGCGTCGAGCGGCCCTCGTCGTCGCGGTCGAGCACGAAGTCGGCCGAGTACCCCGAGAAGCGGAAGTCGTCGACTCCGGCCAAGAGACCGCTCGCCGAGGCGGCGGGCGCGGCGAGCAGCGGAGCGAGGAGCAGCCCGGCTGCGGTGACGGCCGACAGGACACCGGTGGGAATCGCCCTCATGCTCCCGAGCGTAGGCGCGCGCCGTGGCGCGGCGCGTCCGTCGGACGGGCGAGAACTACTGCAGCAGGAACTGCGTCGTGGACCCCGAGGGGATCCCCGCGATCGACACCGACAGGGCGTAGGCCGCCCCCTCGGCCGAGACGGCCTCCCGCCCGCCGGAACAGGTGTCCGGTGAGGAGCGGGTGCGGTCCCAGGTGATGGGGCTGCCGGTCACGGTCCGGCCCGCCTGCAGGAGGACCTCGAGATCCGAAGCGCCGGTCTGGCAGTCCGTCGACCTCCAGATCGGGTCGGAGCCGCTCGTGATCGTGAAGACCTGCTGCGACGTCCCCGCATCGATGAGGCAGTCCGAGTTCGAGATGTTGGCCAGCGACAGCGAGAGCTGAGGGTTCTCCCCCGCGGCGTAGCTCGTCGCGTCCGTCACCGCCGTGACCGCGACCATGTCGGCCGTGCAGTCCGGAACGGCTCCGGACGCGGTCGGCATCGACGACGGGTAGAGCGTGGGCAGCGGAGTGGCCGTGGGACTCGCGCTGCCGGCGCGCGGTGATCCGGCCCAGGGCTGCAGCGACAGCACGACCGCCAGCCCCGCGACGATCACGAGGAGGGCGAGCAGGACCCCGGCCCGGCGCCTGCGGTAGACCGCGGAGGGCAGGCGGCGGGGTGGCGGAGTCACCGGAACAGGCTACGACGCCGCAGCCGTCAAAGCGTCTTGAGCATGCGGGTGTTGCCGAGCGTGTTCGGCTTCACCCGCGCCAGGTCGAGGAACTCGGCGACGCCCTCGTCGGGGGAGCGCAGCAGCTCGGCGTACACCTCGGGGTCGACGACCTTCTCGCCGATGGGCGAGTAGCCGTGCCGCGCGAAGAAGTCGACCTCGAAGGTCAGGCAGAACAGGCGCTTCAGCCCCAGCTCGCGGGCGTCGTTCTCGAGCCGCTCCAGGATGTGGTGGCCGACCCCGCGGCCGAGCCAGCCGTCGGCGACGGCGAGAGTGCGCACCTCCGCGATGTCGTCCCACATCACGTGCAGGGCGCCGCAGCCGATGGCGTTGCCCTCGCCGTCCTCGGCGATGCGGAACTCCTGCACCGCCCCGTAGAGCACGACGCGGTCCTTCCCGAGCAGGATCCGCTCGTTCACGAGGGGCTCGCTCAGCTCCTGGATGAAGGGGACGTCGCTCGTGCGCGCCCGGCGCACCGGGTACTTCCAATCGGCCATTGGACAAGCGTAGGGCCTGGTGAACAGGGCCCGGACGACGACGAGCCCGCCCCCTCCGCAGAGGGGACGGGCTCGTCGTGGTCGTGCGTGCTACGCCATCAGGTCGGGCGTCGCCGGACCGGCGGTCGCCGCTCCGGTCGTCGCACCGGCGCTGATCGAGATGAGGCGCGGAGTCGTCGTGAAGACGAACTTCCCCTCGGCGAAGTCCACGTGGATGTGGTCTCCCGAGCCGAGCTGGCCGTGCAGGATCTGCTCGGACAGCTGGTCCTCGATCTCGCGCTGGATCGCGCGGCGGAGGGGGCGGGCACCGAGGGCCGGGTCGAACCCGACCTCGATGAGGCGCTCCTTCGCCGGCTGCGTCAGCTCGACGGTCATGTCGCGGTCGAGCAGGCGGTCGCCCAGGCGCTTGATGAACAGGTCGACGATCTGGAGCAGCTCGGGCTTGGACAGCTGCGGGAAGACGATGGTGTCGTCCACGCGGTTGAGGAACTCGGGCTTGAAGTGCTTCTTCAGCTCCTCGTTGACCTTGCCCTTCATGCGGTCGTAGCCGGTGGCGTTGTCGCCCTCGATCTGGAAGCCGACGGGGCCGCCCGCGATGTCGCGCGCTCCGAGGTTGGTGGTCATGATGATGACGGTGTTCTTGAAGTCGACCACCCGGCCCTGACCGTCGGTCAGGCGTCCCTCCTCCAGGATCTGGAGGAGCGAGTTGAAGATGTCGGGGTGCGCCTTCTCGATCTCGTCGAACAGGACCACGCTGAACGGCTTGCGGCGGACCTTCTCGGTGAGCTGGCCGCCCTCCTCGAAGCCGACGAACCCGGGAGGGGCGCCGAACAGCCGCGAGACGGTGTGCTTCTCGCCGTACTCCGACATGTCGAGCGAGATCATCGCGTTCTCGTCGTCGAAGAGGAACTCGGCGAGCGCCTTCGCCAGCTCGGTCTTGCCGACGCCCGTGGGGCCGGCGAAGATGAACGATCCGGAGGGGCGCTTGGGGTCCTTGAGGCCGGCGCGGGTGCGGCGGATGGTGCGCGAGAGGGCCGCGATGGCCTCCTCCTGGCCGATGACGCGCTGGTGCAGCGCCTTCTCCATGAAGACGAGCCGCGAGGACTCCTCCTCGGTCAGCTTGAACACCGGGATGCCGGTCGCCTGGGCGAGGACCTCGGCGATCAGGCCCTCGTCGACGACACCGGTCGCCTTGACGTCGCCCGACTTCCACTGCTTCTCGAGGCGCAGGCGCTCACCGAGCAGCTGCTTCTCCTCGTCGCGGAGCGAGGCGGCCTTCTCGAAGTCCTGGTCCTCGATCGCGGCCTCCTTCGCGGCGCGGACGACGGCGATGCGGTCGTCGAAGTCGCGCAGCTCCGGGGGTGCCGACAGGATCGAGAGGCGCAGGCGTGCGCCGGCCTCGTCGATCAGGTCGATCGCCTTGTCCGGGAGGAAGCGGTCGCTGATGTAGCGATCCGCGAGGTTGGCGGCCGAGACGATGGCGCCGTCGGTGATGGACACCTTGTGGTGCGCCTCGTAGCGGTCGCGCAGGCCCTTGAGGATGTTGATCGTGTGGGGGAGCGACGGCTCCGCCACCTGGATCGGCTGGAAGCGGCGCTCGAGAGCGGCGTCCTTCTCGAAGTGCTTGCGGTACTCGTCGAGCGTGGTCGCGCCGATCGTCTGCAGCTCGCCGCGGGCGAGCAGCGGCTTGAGGATCGAAGCGGCGTCGATCGCGCCCTCCGCGGCCCCTGCGCCGACGAGGGTGTGGATCTCGTCGATGAAGGTGATGATGTCGCCGCGGGTGCGGATCTCCTTCGTCACCTTCTTCAGGCGCTCCTCGAAGTCGCCGCGGTAGCGGGAACCGGCGATGAGCGAGCCGAGGTCGAGCGTGTAGAGCTGCTTGTCCTTCAGCGTCTCGGGCACGTCTCCGCGCACGATCGCCTGGGCGAGGCCCTCGACGACGGCGGTCTTGCCGACGCCGGGCTCGCCGATCAGGACGGGGTTGTTCTTGGAGCGGCGCGAGAGGATCTGCATCACGCGCTCGATCTCCTTCTCGCGCCCGATGACCGGGTCGAGCTTGTTGTCGCGCGCGGCCTGGGTCAGGTTGCGGCCGAACTGGTCGAGGATCTGCGAGCCGCCCTGGGGCTGCTGCTGCTCTCCTCCGACCGCGACCTGCTCCTTGCCCTGGTAGCCCGAGAGGAGCTGGATGACCTGCTGGCGCACGCGGTTGAGGTCGGCGCCGAGCTTCACGAGCACCTGCGCGGCGACGCCCTCGCCCTCGCGGATGAGCCCGAGCAGGATGTGCTCGGTGCCGATGTAGTTGTGGCCGAGCTGCAGGGCCTCGCGGAGCGAGAGCTCGAGCACCTTCTTGGCGCGCGGCGTGAAGGGGATGTGCCCCGTCGGCTGCTGCTGCCCCTGGCCGATGATGTCCTGGACCTGCTCGCGCACCGCGTCGAGCGAGATGCCGAGGGACTCGAGCGCCTTGGCGGCCACTCCCTCGCCCTCGTGGATCAGCCCGAGCAGGATGTGCTCCGTGCCGATGTAGTTGTGATTGAGCATCTTGGCCTCTTCCTGGGCCAGGACGACGACGCGCCGTGCGCGATCGGTGAATCTCTCGAACATGCTGTCACTCCCTACGGAACCCGCAGGGGTGGGCTCCGATAGAGACGACTGTAACCAGCGCTCCCCCGGGTCGGACCCCCTGTTCGCCCTGGGCGTGAGGCGATCGCGGAGGAGTCCCGCCCGCCGGGTCGGGACGGCGCGCGCGGGCGCCGCATCGTCCCGTTCGCGGGCATTGCGTCGAGACCCGCACTACCGCCACAGTGACGGCAGTGCCCTCGCGGAGGAGGGCCGCGAACACGGGGGACCACCAGCATGAACCGATCCGACCGCCCGCTCCTGCGAGGCACTCTCACCGCCGCGACCGTCCTGGGCCTCTCGCTCGCGGGAGCAGCGACGGCCTCGGCCGAGAACCCGAGCGACTGGGAGGACGGCATCCACGCCGACGGCGGCGCACTCGTGGTCGACGCGGGCCCCGAGTACGCCGGGTACGACGTCCTGGTGCAGGCGCAGCTGCCGCTCGGCGCCGGACGCGGCGCCGGGGTGTGGATCGTCAAGAAGGCCTCGCTCGATGTGCAGGGCGATGCGACCGTCCTGAACTTCTCGGGTCCGGTCAACCTCTACTTCTCCAGCCCGAGCGCCGTCGACTCTGAGCCGGAGCTCGCGGAGCCCGCTGCGACCGCCGCGATCTACCGCGGAGCGACTATCGAGTACGACGTCGATCCGGCCGCGGGCACCGCGGTCGTGGACGGAGTGGTGCCGGAGCCCGAGATCCCGACGCTGAGCGGGCTGCAGTACACCGTCTCGACCTTCGCCCGGTCGTCGGTCGCGCCCTCGAGCTACGTCGTCGGCGAGGACTTCGACCTGGTCGTCTCGGATCTGCAGTGGGCGACGCAGGGCGACCTGGACGGTCTCGCGACCCGCACGATGATCTACTCCGAGCCGACCCTCCTCGGCTCGTCGACGGTCACGGACGGCACCGTCGTCCAGACGGTCCCCGCCGAGTACACGGACGAGCCCCACACCGTCGCGCTGTTCGACGTCTACGGTCGCCTGCTCGCCAGCGCGACCCTCGACGGGGGCGCCGCCGCGACTCCCGGGACGACGCCGACCGCCGCGCCGACCACGCCCGCCGCCGCGGCTCCGGTCGCGCACAGCGGCGCGAAGCCCGGCTCGAGGACCGGCGCGCACCTCGCCGAGACCGGCGTCGAGACGGGCGCCGGAGCGCTGCTCGCCGGCCTCCTGCTCGCCGCCGGTGCCGGCGGCCTCGTCGTCGCCCGACGCCGCGGCGCGCGCGCCTGACGCACGACGACGGAGCGTCCGCCCCGGCGGTGCGCGAGCACCCCGGCCGAGGCGCTTCGATGACCCCGAGGCGAGCACTGCTGGCGGTGCTCGCCTCCGTCGTGCCCGGGCTCGGCCACCGGATGCTCGGCCGACCCCGATCGGCGATCGTCCGAGCGGGAGCGGCCGTGGTCGCCGTGCTGGTCGTCGCCCTGACGGCGGCGGTCGTGCTGCGGGATCCGCGCACGCTCGTCGGTCTCGCGACCGACACCCGGGCACTGCTGCTGCTCGGCGTCGTCGGAGCACTCGTCGGGTTGTTCTGGGCCTCCGGTCCGATCGGGGCGGCCCTCCTCGCGCGGCGCGGCCCCGTACCGCGGCCCGCCCTCGCCGCGGTCACCGTGCTGGCCGTCCTGGCGCCGCTCGGAGCGACGGCCTGGTGGGTCTCGACCGTCTCGGCCCAGCACCGCCTCCTGACCGCGATCTCCGCCTCCGGGGCCGGCGCCGAGCCCGTCGACGGCCGCTACAACATCCTGCTGATGGGGATCGACGAGGATCCGCTGCGCGACCAGGTGCTGCTGCCCGACTCCCTCACCCTGGTCAGCGTCGACGCCGTGACCGGGCGCAGCGTCCTGTTCGGGATCCCGCGCACCGCCGCGAACTTCCTCTACCCGTCGGGCTCGGCACTCGCGGGCGCGCTCCCGCAGGGCACTCGCTGCATCGCGGGCTGCGGCATCAACCACACCTACCAGTACGGCCTCGAGCATCCGGACCTCTACCCCGGCAGCGCGGATCCCGGCGCCGAGGCGATGCGGGACGCGGTCGAGGGCTACACGGGCCTGCCCGTCTCGGCCACGGTCTCGATCCGCATGACCGGCTTCGTCGACCTCGTCGACGCCCTCGGCGGGGTCTCGGTCGTGGTGAACCGCGCCGTCCTGCAGGCCGGGGTGCCCGACGACGGCAGCGGTCGACCCGTCGAGTACGGGCCGCCGATCCCGACCGGTCTCCAGCATCTCGACGGCGGCGAGGCGCTCTGGTTCGCCCGCTCGCGCGTGAACACCTCCGACGCCGACCGCTCCGAGCGCCAGGGCTGCCTGCAGGCCGCCCTGTTCCGCCAGGTCGACCCGCTGACCGTCCTGACCCGCTTCGACGCGATCGCCCGAGCGGGCGGCGAGAGCGTCTCGACGAGCCTGCCCGCCGCCTCGCTCCCCGCGCTCGCCCGCCTCGCCGTCGCCGCCCGCGAGCACCCGTTCGTGCGCGTGGAGCTCGGCCTGCCCCTGACCGTGCCCGAGCAGCCCGACACGGAGCTCGTCCACCGCAGCGTCGCCGACGCGATCGCGGGCGCGCGCGACGACGAGGCGATGACGATCGAGGTGCCCGAGGCGGGGACTCCGGTGGAGGGGCCCGCGGTCAGGGCGCCCGCGGCGGCGGCACCCCTGTCGCCGGAGCCGGTCGAGCCCGCGTGCAGCGTCCCGTGACCCTCCTCCGCAGCTCCATGCAGAGGCATACACTTCCCGCATGAGCAACCTGGAGAAGCACCCGGACGAGCACCCGGTGCCCTCCGCCCGCAGCACGGCGGCCGAGCCCGAGTCGATCGGGACCCCGCCGGTCGAGATCCTCGAGGCGCGCCTCGTGCCCCTGGGCGGCCCGCGCGCCATCGAGGTGCGCCGCACCCTCCCCCAGCGCTCGCGCTCCACGATCGGCGCCTGGTGCTTCGCCGACCACTACGGCCCCGTCACCCTGGGCGAGGAGGCCGGGATGGACGTGCCGCCGCATCCGCACACCGGTCTGCAGACCGTCAGCTGGCTCTTCGAGGGCGAGATCGACCACCGCGACAGCGTCGGCAGCCATCAGCTCGTTCGGCCGGGCGAGCTCAACCTGATGACGGCGGGCACCGGGATCTCGCACTCCGAGGTCTCGACCGGCGGCGCGCCCGTGCTGCACGGCGTGCAGCTGTGGGTCGCCCTGCCGGAGAGCGCACTGGGAGTCGCGCCGTTCTTCGAGCACCACCGCGGCGTGCGGGTCGAGCTGCCGGGCGCCGTGGTCCGCGTCGTCGTCGGAGCGATGCTGGGCGCGTCCGTCCCCGCGAGCACGTTCACGCCGCTCCTCGCCGCGCAGATCGACCTCGAGCCCGGCGCGCGCCTCGAGTTGCCGGTCGACGTCACCTGGGAGCACGGGGTCCTGGTGGACGCGGGCCCCGTGCAGGTCGAAGGTGTCGAGGTGGCGCGCGCCGACCTCGGCTACGTCGCTCCCGGGCTCTCGACGCTCCGCCTCTCGGCGGGAGACGACGGTGGACGCGTGATGCTGCTCGGCGGCGAACCGTTCGAGGAGGACCTCGTGATGTGGTGGAACTTCGTCGGTCGCAGCCACGACGACGTCGCCGCCGCGCGCGAGCGCTGGCAGGACGACGTCATCGCGGCGGGCGACCCCTCGGGTCCGTTCGGCGCCGTCGACGGCTACGACGGCCGCGCGCTCCCCGCGCCGACGCTGCCGTCGGTCCGGCTGAAGCCCCGCCGCCGGGTCTGAGGAGCCGCGGCTACTCCTTCGCCGCGCTCGCCTTCTCGGCTCCGCTCTTCTCCTCGCCGGCCTCGTCCGCCGTCTTCTGCGCCGCCTTCGCCGCCGCCGCCCGATCGGTCGCCTCCGCGCTCTCGCGGAACGCGCGCCGCGGATCCTGGGTCGCGCTCATCGGCGAGAGGTCGCGCGAGCCGATCGCATCGACGATCCAGCCCGAGATCACGCGCCACTTGCGGTCGAGGCTCGGCATCGCCGCGCCGTGGTACGCGCGGTGGGCGAGCCAGGCGAGGGGACCGCGCAGCTTCACGCCCTTGATCACGCCCGCGCCCTTGCCGATGCCGTACTCGGCGACCGTGCCGACCGAGACGTGGCGGTACTCCTCGACGGGGCGCCCGGTGAGGTCGGCCATGATGTTGCGCGCGAGGAGCTTCGCCTGGCGCACCGCGTTCTGCGCGTTCGGCGGGTAGTACGCGGGCTGCTTCTCGGCGGTGAGGTCGGGGACCTGCGCACCGTCGCCGGCCGCCCAGGCGCCGGGGACGGGCGTGCCGTCCTCGCGGATCACGCGCAGGCGGGCGTCGGCCATGACATGACCGCGAGGACCGCGCGGCGCGTCCGTCGCCTCCAGGATCGGGTTCGGCTTGACGCCGGCCGTCCACACGAGCGTGGCCGTCGGGATGCGCTCGCCGCTCGAGAGCTCGACGACGCCGTCCTCGCACGAGGGCATGGTGGTCTTCAGGTGCACGTTCACGCCGCGGGCGCGCAGGTGCTCGAGCGTCCACTTCGAGAGCTCGGGGCCCACCTCCGGAGCCACGCGGTCGAGGGCTTCGACGAGGTGCCAGCTCACGTCGCCCATCGAGAGCGACGGCTGCGCCGCGAGGGTGCGGCGGCTGAGGTCGAGCAGCTCGCTGAGCGCCTCGACGCCGGTGTAGCCGCCGCCGACGAAGACGAAGGTCAGCAGGCGGCGACGCTCGGCCGGGTCCGTCGTGAGGGCGGCGCGGGCGATGCTCTCGATGACGCGGTCGCGCAGGTGCGCGGCCTCCTCGAGCGTCTTGAAGCCGATGCCGTGCTCGGCGAGGCCCGGGGTGGGAAACGTGCGCGTGACCGCACCCAGCGCGAAGACCACCTGATCGAACGGGATCGTGCGCGTGGATCCGTCGAGGGCGGCGACGGACGCGGTGCGCTCCTCCAGGCTCACCCCGGTGATCGCCCCGCGGATGACGCGGGTGCGCTTGAGGGCCGAGATCAGCGGCACCGTGACGTGGCGCGGCTGGACGTGACCGCCGGCCACCTCGGGCAGCAGCGGCTGGTAGGTCATGTAGGGGTTCGGCTCGACGACCGTGACGTCGATCGGAGCGAGCCCGCGGAGCTTCTCGAGTCCCCAGGCGGTGTAGAGGCCGACGTACCCGCCGCCCAGGATGAGGATGCGCGTGGTTCCGGATGCCGTCATGTCGATCCCTTCTCGGACCCGGCGCGACGAGACGGGCCGAGTGCAGCGGTGCGGAGGAGTGATCGACGCTACGCCGACGTCCGCGACGCGCACAGGGCCTTGCGCCCGGGAGCCCGAGGAGCGAGAGTGCGCGCGGGTCGACGGCCCACGCTCGGCGCGCGCTCAGCCGACCGCACGCTCGTCCCGGTGCAGGTGGCGGCGGTACTCGCTGGGCGAGAGTCCGGTCTCGGTGGCGATCGCGCGTCGCAGGCGCTCGGGCGACGAGAAGCCCGAGCGCCGGGCGACGTCGCTGAGCGGGAGCTCCGCCCCTTCGGGGGCGGCGACGATGCGGAGCGCGTTCTCGGTGCGGACGGCGGAGAGGAGGTCGCGCAGCGTCGTGCCCCGCTCGTCGGCGACGGCCCGCTGCAGCGTCCGCAGGCTCACGCGGCAGCGGCGCGCGACGGTGCCCGGGTCGAGCGTCGGGTCGGTGTAGTCGGACCGGATCACCTGCTCGGCGGCGTCGACCATGTCGTGCAGACCCCTCCGCTCGCCAGGGCCGTCTGCCCGCTCGCCGTCGAGCACCCGGCCCAGACGCTGCACGGCGTCCCTGAGGTAGTCGGCCTGCACCGCGTGCGCGATGTCAAGGTCGGCGAGGACGGATCGCAGCACGGACCGGGCCGTGAGCGACACGGGCGACGGCGGCAGACGGCGCGGCGGCTCCGCCCGGCGCGGCCGCTCGGAGGCGGGCAGCGCGAGGCGCAGCAGGAGGAACCGCACGGGGCGCGGGGCCGTCGCCACGACCGGCACACCGGCGGAGACGATGAGGACGCCGTCCGCCACCGTCGAGCGCCCGGCGGCCGAGTCGATCAGGAGCTCGCCCTCCATCGGCAGCACGAAGACCGTCGCCGCCTCGACGACGCGATCGCTCGGCCGCCGGAGCACGAGCGGCGTCGAGACGACGTGCAGGATCCGCACCCCCTCGACCGCGGCGACGGCGAGGTCCATCCGGAACGCCTGCGGCGACACGACGTCGACGTCGATCGACCGGCGCAGCGCGGCGAGCCCCTCGGCACCCCGCAGCCGGACGGTGCGCGCCCCCGCGCTCAGCGGAATGCTCGCGGGGTTCTGCAGGACGGGGCGTGGGACCACGGTGGCGACTCCGATCGTGAGCACGGCCGCCACGGAGGCGACGGCGCTCGGAGCCTACAAGGGGTGAGAGTTCCTCGGCTCTACCCCGAACGGGTCACTGGAGGGCGGAGGTGAGCCTCGCCAGGTTGTCGAGGATCGTGGAGCGCAGGGGCTGACCGCGCCACTCCCGGAGCGTGAGCTCGCGCGAGTGCTCGCGGTAGTCCTGCTGCACCTGGCGCAGGTCCTCGACGAACTCGGAGCCGCGCACCATCAGCGAGACCTCGAGGTTGAGGGTGAACGACCGCATGTCCATGTTGCTCGAGCCGATGACGGCGACGTCGTCGTCGATCGTGAAGTGCTTCGCGTGCAGGATCGTGGGCTTGCGGTACATCCAGATGCGCACGCCCGCCGTCAGCAGCGTCTCGTAGTAGGAGCGCTGGGCGTGGTAGACGACGGCCTGGTCGCCGATCTCGGACACGAACAGCTCGACGTGCACCCCGCGGCGGGTCGCCGTCGTGATGGCGTAGAGCATGGCCTCGTCCGGCACGAAGTAGGGGCTCGTGATGATGATCGACTTCTGCGCGGAGTAGAGGAGGGCGAGGAAGAGGCGCAGATTGTTCTCGCCGGCGAATCCGGGCCCGCTCGGCACGACCTGGCAGTCGATCGTGTCGCGCTGCTGCAAGGCTTCCATCGGCTCCGACTCGCGCAGGAGCAGCTCGTCCGTCTCGCTGTACCAGTCGGTGATGAAGATCGCGTTCAGACCCTGCACGACGGGCCCCTCGAGGCGCACCATCAGGTCGTGCCAGTGCAGGCCGCGGCGGATGTTGCCGCGCTTGTTGTAGCTCGAGTCGACGACGTTCTGCGAGCCCATGAAGGCGGCGTTGCCGTCCACGATCAGCAGCTTGCGGTGGTTGCGGAGGTCGGGCCGCTGGTACTGGCCGCGCCACGGGCGCACGGGCAGCATGTACGACCAGTGCGCTCCGGCGTCCCGCAGCGCCCGGAGTCGGCGGTAGGTGCCGCCGGCGTAGCCCGGCACGCGGATGGACGCGATGTGATCGAGCAGGATCCGCACGGTCACCCCTCGGGCGACGGCGCGGTCGAGGGCGGCGAAGAAGGGCTCGGTGGTCGAGTCGGCGGCGAGGATGTAGAACTCGCAGTGCACGTAGCGGCGGGCGCGGTCGATCTCGGCCGCCATCGCCCGGATGGTCTCCTCGTACCCGCCCTGCAGGCGCGCGTCGTTGCCGCCGACCAGCGGCATCGCTCCGAGGTTGCGGTTCAGCGTCACGACCGACTCGAGCCACAGCGGCCACGGGTGGTTGCGCGCGACGCGGTCGATGCCCTCGGTCGACTCGAGGATGAACCGGTTGATCTCCTCCTGCTTGCGCCGGCGCTTGCGCGGGAGCCGGTAGCTGCCGATGAAGAGGAACAGCAGGATGCCGACATACGGGATCAGGAAGATCGCCATCAGCCACGCGAGCCCGGTGGTCGGGCGGCGGTTGCGCGGCACGACGATCACCGCCACGACGCGGACGACGAGCTCGACGACGATCGCGGCCACGGCGAGCACGAGCGACCAGTCGGGTGGGGTCACCGGGTCTCCTCGCCGTGTCTGGATCGCGTGCAGGAGGCGGGCGCCGTCGCGCCGTGCATCTCTGCGGGGTCGGTCAGGAGGCGTCGCGCGGCGGCAGACCGCGGCGGGCGCGCTCCCTCGCCTCGATGCGGTCGTAGGCGCGGCGCTCGTTGCGGTCGGAGCGGATCAGAGCGCGCATGATGTACCAGAAGATCAGGCCGATGCTGACGGTCGGCAGAAGAGCCCACAGCCCCTGATTCCAGATCTCCCAGTCCATGGGCCGATCCTACCCGGGCGAGCCGTGCCCCGACCGGGGATGGCCGCCGGACGAGCGTCAGCGGCTCTCGAGGGACCGGTTGAGGGCGGACGCGTCGGCGTTCAGCCCTTCCAGCTCGGTGCGGAGCGCGTCGTACTCGGCGATGTCGGCGTCGATGGCGTCGCGGGTCGCGTCGATCGCCTCGCCGCGCTCCAGCAGCTCCGCGCGCTCGGCGTCGAACGCGGCCTCGGAGGCGAAGTCGCCGCTGTCGGCGCGGGTGTTGAACGCGTCGATCTCGGCGTTCAGCGCGTCGTACTCGGCATTGTTCGCATCGACGCGGGCGGTGAGGTCGGTGTACAGCGCGTCGATGCGGGCGACCAGATCGGTGATGCGGTTCTCGAGGTCGGTGAACACGGCCTCGTAGCGCTCGTTCAGGCCGACGACGACGGAGCGGTCCGTGAAGAACTGCGCGTAGTGCGCCTCGAGCGCCGGCGGCAGATCGGCGACCTCGGTGCCCAGGATGGAGTGCAGCTCGTTGACGCGCTCGCCCAGGCCGCCGGTGCGGTACAGCTCGAGGCGCTCGGCGATCTCGCCGCCCTCGGGGAGGCCCTCGTACGCCGCCTCCAGCTCCGCGCCCAGCTCGCTCCGCTCGTCGTCGTCGAGCCGGACCCAGGCGGCGTGCAGCATCTCGTGCGCGGCCGTGACGTCGCGGATGCCGTCGAGATCGGGGTTGTCGACGTCCGAGATGAAGATGTCGGTGCCGGTGTAGCAGCCCAGGACGATCTCGTCCGAGGCGCCGTAGCCGCAGAGCTCGTTGAAGCCGGACGTCGGCTCCACCGAGGGGTGCGAGGCGTAGTACAGGGCTCGGCCGCGGGTCGACATGGCCGTCCGCTCGGCGAAGCCCTCGATCACGGCGTCGGGCGTGAACGACTCCGCCGCCCGCTGGTCGGCGACCGCCGTGCCGAGGTCCGCCGAATCGGCGAGCACCGAGCCGGCGACCACGGTGCCGACGCCGAACTGGGCGACGGTGAGCACGCCCGCGAGGGCGATCGCGACGATGCTGGATGCGCGGACCACGTCTCCCCCGTCCGGCCAGGAGGCCGTCGTCGTCGGCTGCGGGGACCTGCTCCGCCGCCGGACAAGGCTACTTGACGAGCGGGAACAGGATCGTCTCGCGGATCCCCAGGCCGGTGATCGCCATCAGCAGGCGGTCGATGCCCATGCCCATGCCGCCGGTGGGCGGCATACCGTGCTCGAGGGCGCGGAGGAAGTCCTCGTCCAGCCGCATGGCCTCGTCGTCGCCGGCCGCCGCCTGGCGCGCCTGCTCGACGAAGCGCTCCCGCTGCACGACGGGATCGACGAGCTCGGAGTAGCCGGTGGCGAGCTCGAACCCGCGCACGTAGAGGTCCCACTTCTCGACGACGCCCGGGATGCTCCGGTGCGCCCGGACGAGCGGCGACGTGTCGACGGGGAAGTCGAGGACGAACGTCGGGCGGGTGAGCGAGCCCTTCACGAAGTGCTCCCACAGCTCCTCGACGTACTTGCCGTGGGTGGGCACGTGCACCTCGACGCCCTCGCGCTCGGCGAGCGTCTCGAGCTCGACGATCGGGGTCGCGGGCGTGATCGCGATGCCGGCGGCCTGCGAGAGGCTCTCGTACATCGAGATGCGGTCCCACTCGCCCCCGAGGTCGAACTCGGTGCCGTCGGCCCAGGTGACCACGTGCGATCCGGCGACGGCGAGCGCCGCGTTCTGGATCAGCTCCTGGGTGAGGTCGGCGATCGACGTGTAGTCGCCGTACGCCTGGTAGGCCTCGAGCATCGCGAACTCGGGCGAGTGCGTGGAGTCGGCGCCCTCGTTGCGGAAGTTGCGGTTGATCTCGAAGACGCGGTCGATGCCTCCGACGACGGCGCGCTTGAGGTACAGCTCCGGGGCGATCCGCAGGTAGAGCTCGGTGTCGAACGCGTTGGAGTGCGTCGCGAAGGGGCGGGCCGAGGCTCCGCCGTGCATGACCTGCAGCATCGGCGTCTCGACCTCGAGGAAGCCGTGCGAGGTGAAGGTGCTGCGGAGCGACGCGTTGACGGCCGCGCGGGTGACGACCGTCTCGCGGGCCTGCGGACGCACGATCAGGTCGAGGTAGCGCTGGCGCATCCGCGTCTCGTCGCCGAGCTCGTTGTGCAGGTTCGGGAGCGGGAGGATCGCCTTGGCGGCGATGGTCCAGTCGGACACCCAGACGCTCAGCTCGCCGCGCTTGCTCGAGACGACCTCGCCCTCGACGAACAGGTGGTCTCCGAGGTCGACGAGCTCCTTCCAGGCGGCCAGCGACTCCTCGCCGACGTCGCCGAGCGAGACCATGGCCTGGATCCGGGCGCCGTCGCCGGACTGCAGCGTCGCGAAGCAGAGCTTGCCCGTGTTGCGCTGGAAGACGACGCGGCCGGCGAGGCCGACGCGGTCGCCGTCGGAGTCACCGACACGATCGCCGCGGACTGAGCGGCCGCGATCACGGCGTCGATCCCTCCGTCGGCCGCCGACGCGGCGGCCTCGAGGACGTGCGGGATCGTGCGGGCCGCTCGGCGCTCGCGGGCGTCGAGGTAGCGGTTGCGGCTCGAGAGGGCGAGGCCGTCCTCCTCGCGCACCGTCGCGACGGCCTCGATCACGACCGGGACGTCGAGGTCGCGCACCATGCGGCGGACCAGGAACAGCTGCTGCGCGTCCTTCTGCCCGAAGAACGCGACGTCGGGCTGCACGATGTGCAGGAGCTTCGCGACGACGGTGAGCATGCCGTCGAAGTGGCCGGGGCGGGAGCGGCCCTCGTAGAGGGTGCCGACGTGCCCGGCGACGACGCGGGTGGAGGAGGGGCCGTCGGGGTACATCTCGGCGACGGTCGGAGCGAAGACGACGTCGACGCCCTCTGCCTCCAGCAGCGCGGTGTCGGCGGCGAGGTCGCGCGGATAGCGGTCGAGGTCCTCGGTGGGGCCGAACTGCAGCGGATTGACGAAGATCGAGACGACGACGAGGTCGGCGCTCGCGCGCGCCGCGTCGACGAGGGCGAGGTGCCCCTCGTGCAGCGCGCCCATGGTGGGGACCAGGGCGATGCGGGATCCGGCGTGCCGCGCCTCGGCCAGCCGCTCGCGGAGGGCGTCGACGCGTTCGATGGTGCTGATCACCCGACGATGCTATCGGCGGGGGCCGGGCGGTACTCCCGGGGGACGCGGGTCTCGATACGCCCCTCCGAGGCTACTCGACCAGCAAGCAGCGGGCGGCGAGAGCGCCCGGCACGCCTGCTCCGCTGATCGAGTAGCCCGCGTAGCGGGCGTATCGAGATCCACCAGCACCGGACAGGCCGCAGCCAGCACCGCGCTCGGTCGACGCGGGTCTCGATACGCCCCTCCGGGGCTACTCGACCAGCGAGCAGGGGGCGCTCAGCCGGCGGCGCGGCGCAGGGCGTCGTCGACGGAGGAGCGCACGAGGCTCGAGAGGAAGAAGCCCGGCTTCTCGACGCCGATGCCCGCGAGCAGGCCCGCCGCCTGGTCGACGATGGCGCTCGAGAACGTGGTGGCGGTCGAGACGGCCTCCGCGTAGGCGGCGCGGTCGGCCTCGGCCACGGTGACGGGCTCTCCGCCCATCTCGACGACGAGCGCTTGCGCGATCGGGAGCACGGGTCCGGGAGCCGTGACCGCGAAGTAGGTCTCGGCGAGGCGGGCGAGGTCCAGGCTCGTGCCGCTGAACGCCATCGCAGGGTGCACGGCGAGCGGGATCGCCCCTCCGGCGAGGGCGGGAGCGAGCACGCCGTAGCCGTGCTCGGGCGCCGTGTGCAGAACGAGCTGCCCGGGCTGCCAGACGCCCGCCGCGGCGAGGCCCGCCACGAGCGCGCCGAGCTCGTCCCCGGGCACGGCGAGCACCACGAGCTCGCTGCGCTCGACGAGGTCCGGGATCGCGAGGATCGGGGCGCCCGGGAGGAGCGCGTCGGCGCGCTCGCGGCCGGTCTCGCTCGTGGTGGCGACTCCGATGATCGCGTGGCCGGCGTTCGCGAGCGCCGCGCCGAGCACGGGTCCGACGCGGCCGGCTCCGATCACTCCGACGCCGAGGCGTCCGTCGCGGCGGGTGTCAGGCATGGGGCTCCCCCTCCGGAGCGGGCCAGGGCGAGGGCGCCGGCCGGGGTGCGGGTGCGGATGCGGCGCGGCGCCCCCAGAGGTGGCTCCCGTCGCGCTCGGCGGCGCGGACGCCCGCCCGCGAGAGCCTCTCGAAGAAGGCCAGGGCGTCGGCGGCGCCCATCACCGGGATCGTCGCGGTGACGGGGCCGGCGACGGTGTGCACGTGCGCCGACGAGACTCCGAGCAGGCGCTGGACGGGACCCTGCTGCACGCCGATGCTCTGCATCCGGGCGAGCGGGACGACCACGACGTGCCGCCACACCGCTCCGCTGCGCAGGATCGCCACGTCCTCGGTCAGGCGGTAGCCGGTGCGGCGCCACGAGAAGGGGCGGAGCCAGGCGGCCGCACGGGGCGCGCTCGTGAAGCCGGCCGCGTCGCGCTGCCGCAGCGCATCGCCGACGGGTGTCGCCTCCGCTCCCTCCGCCGCCCCCGGCAGCAGCAGGCCGAGCACCTTCTCGACGTCCTGCAGATCGCCGACCGGCAGGATCGTCGTGTTCGGCTCGCCGTTCGCCCCCTGCGACGCCGCGTGTCCGGCCCGGTCGATCTTGACCTGCCACCAGCCGAACGGGCGCCAGAGCAGCGGCTGAGCGATCTCGACCGCGTGGATGCGGCCGGGCGGGAGCGTGTCACTGCTGGTCGAGAAGACGCCGTAGCCCACGCGCACACCGTCGGCGGTGCCCGAGATCGAGTAGCGCAGCGAGCGCACGAACTTGCGGATGTAGTAGCTGCCGGAGCCGATCAGGCCCGGCAGGATCGCGAAGAGGACGACGGGCGTGCCCTGAACGGCCACGAGGACCACCGCGACGATCGCCGCGGCGAGGAACAGCGTGAATCCGCTGAAGACGAGCGAGCCCAGCAGTCGCCCGGGCGGGATCGTCACCACGGACTCGGGAGGCGTGCCGTCGTCGTCCACCTCGCCGAACTCCTCGATCCTGCGCGCGAGGAAGCCGCCGGCGGGCGCGGCGCCCGGCACGTCCGCCTCGCGCTCGCGCACACCGGAGGCCAGGCGGAGGATGTCGCGCCGAAGGGCGTCGACCAGGCGCGAGCCGAGGTACGAGAGCTGCACGTTGGCGTCCTGGCCGGCGACGCCGACCTCGAGCTTCGCGGCGCCGACGAGCCGCGCGACGAGCGGGCGCTGCACCGCGATGCCCTGGATGCGGTCCAGGCGCGCGCGGCGGTTCGTCCGGAACAGCACGCCCGAGCGCACCTCCACCACCTCGTCGGTGATGCGGAAGGTGTGCATGCGCCACGAGAGCCAGAAGGCGAAGACGGCGACGCCGAGTCCGACCGCGACCGCCAGCAGCGCCCAGCCGATCAGCCCGCGGTCCACCAGCTGGTCGACGGGGTCGCCGCTCTCGTAGCCGCCCGGCGCGGGCAGGAAGAACTCGACGAGGCGCTCGCGCAGGTTCGTGATCAGGATGCCCAGGACGACGAGCAGTCCGATGCCGCCCTTGAGGACGGGGGTCGCCGGATGCAGGCGGTGCCACTCGCCATCGGCGAGGGCGGTCTCGATGCCGCGGACGGGCGCCTCGGCGGCGCCGCTCACAGTCCGGCCCGGCGCGACTCGGCCAGCGCGACGAGGCGGTCGCGCAGCTCCTCCGCCTCGGCCTCGACGAGACCGGGGATGCTCACGCCGGTCGCGGCGGCCGCGGTCACGAAGCGCAGATCGGCGAGGCCGAGCGCTCGGGCGAGCGGGCCCCGGTTGACGTCGATGAGCTGCATCCGGCCGTAGGGCACCGAGACGAAGCGCTGGAACATGATGCCGCGGCGGAAGAGCAGGTCGTCGGCGCGCAGCAGGTAGCCGTAGGAGCGGGCCCGGCGCGGAGCGACGATCAGGAGGGTCAGGGCGAGCGCCGCGGCGACGGCGAGCGCGATCCAGGCCCAGCCGACCCCGATCAGCAGCAGCACCACCGGGGTGATCAGCAGCACGACGCTCGAGACGACCGCCTGCACGAACTCGACCGCGACGTACTTGGGCGAGACGCGCCGCCACTCCCCCGTCACCTCGAGCCGGGTGCCGGGAGCGCTCGGTGCGGCGGGCGGAGGAGCGGACTCCTGCTGCGCCTCCTGCTCGCGCCTCGCCTCGCGGCGCGACAGCGGCTGCGGCTCGGATCCGGGCTGCGGCTCGGGCGGAGCGTCGACGGACGGCCGGGGCTCGAGCCCCGGTTCGGGGCGCGTCTCGTCCGTCATGCTCGGGTACTCCTGTCGGCGGCGGGCCCGGAGTCGGCGTCAGGCGTGGTTCGCCTCGCCGACCACCGCGTCGTCGTCGTCATCGCTCGGCGGGATGGTGCAGAGGTGCTCGGCGACCAGACCGGCCACCAGCAGGACGATCGATCCCGCGATCGTGGCGACGTCCTGCCACACGGAGCCTAGCGAAGGCACCACCGCGCGGCTCAGCAGGTAGAGCAGGATCCCGCCGGAGGCTCCGAGCAGCAGCGCGCCGACGAGGCTCGAGGCCTTGGCGAGCACGACGACCCGCATCGCGCGGAACGGGTCGATGCGCCGGCGGAGGGTCCCCTTCGTCGCGCGGTGGATCGGGATGGCGAAGCCGAGCACGAGCGCTGCCACGACGACCAGCGTCAGCGGCACCGTCAGCGGCGGCACGAGCACGGCCCGGCCCGAGGACGCGATGGCGAGGTCCAGGAGGAAGCCCACCACGGCGCCGGCGAGGCCCAGGCCGAGCAGGGTGCTGAGTCGGGTGCGCTTCACGGAGTGCTGCTCTCGGTGTCGGACGTGCCGGGGGCGGTGCTCGTCTGTGCGCCCGGGGGGCGGGCGCCCCGCCACGCTATCGCCTCGGGCCAGGGGTGGACCGGGTCGGTCGCGCGGGCGCGGAGCCGGGCGACCGGGCCGAGCCCGGGCAGGACGGCGTCGGGCTCCACGTCGAGCCACGGCTCGAGCACGAACGCGCGCTCGGCGGCGCGCGGGTGCGGCAGCGTGAGGTGCGCGTCGTCGCGGACGACGGCTCCGACGACGATCAGGTCGATGTCGAGCGTGCGGTCGCCCCAGCGCTCCTCGCCCTCGCCCCGGATCCGACCGCCGGCGCGCTCGATCGCCGCGGTCGCGGCGAGCAGGTCCTCGGGATCGAGGGTCGTCGCTCCGGCGACGACGGCGTTGAGGTAGCCGGGGGCGTCCGGATCGGGTCCGTCGAGCTTCCAGGCGGGCGTCTCGACGACCTTCGACACGGCGTGCAGGCGCAGCCCCGGGGTGGTGGCGAGCGCGCGGACCGCCTCCTCCAGGTGGGCGAGGCGATCGCCCAGGTTGCTGCCGAGCGCGAGCACGACGCGGCGCTCGGGGCGGATCCGCTCCTGCCGGGGTCTCACGAGCGCGTCCTCGTGATCTGCACGGCGACGTCGTCGAAGGGCAGCGGGATGGGGGCGTCGGGCTTGTGCACGGTGATGCGGACGACGTCGGCCGCGGCGAAGCCGAGCGCGACGGCGGCGAGGCGCTCGGCGACGGTCTCGATGAGATCGACCGGGTCGCGGGTGACCGCATCCGCCAGCGCGATCGCGAGTTCGCCGTAGTGCACGGTCTCGGCCAGGGCGTCCGCTCCGGCCGCAGGTGCGACGTCGAGCCAGACGGTCGCGTCGATGACGAAGTCCTGGCCGTTCTCGCGCTCGAAGTCGAAGACGCCGTGGTGCGCGCGCACGCGCAGGCCCGTCAGCGTGATCGAGTCGCGCAGGGCGAGGGAGGCGGGGTCGACGGCGGTCACGGGAGCTCCTCGTGCAGGCGGGCGGAGAGCGCCAGGGCGCGGGCGCTGGAGCGGACGTCGTGCACGCGGACGCCCCAGGCGCCGCGGTCGGCCGCGATCAGGCTGAGCATCGCGGTCACGTCGTCGCGCTCGGCGGCCGGGGCGCCGCCGGGGGCGAACGGGGCGAGGAAACGCTTGCGGGAGTGCCCGACGAGCACCGGGAACCCGAGCGAGACGATCGCGTCGAGGCGGGCGAGCAGCGCCCAGTCGTGCCCGCCGTTCTTCGCGAAGCCGAGGCCCGGATCCAGGATCAGGCGGTCGTCGCGGATCCCGGCCTCGCGCGCCGCGTCGATCCGGCGCTCGAGCTCGCCCCGCACCTCGCCGACGACGTCGGAGTAGGACGCGAGCGCGTTCATGTCGGCGCTGTGGCCGCGCCAGTGCATGGCGATGTAGACCGCGCCGCGCTCGGCGACGAGCGGCAGCATCGCCGGGTCGGCGAGCCCGCCCGAGACGTCGTTCACGACGAGCGCTCCGGCGTCGAGAGCGGCCTCGGCCGTGGACGCGCTCATCGTGTCGATGCTGACCTGCACCCCCTCCGTCGCGAGCGCGCGCACCACGGGCAGCACGCGCGCCTGCTCGGCCTCGGCGTCCACGCGCGCCGCCCCGGGGCGGGTCGACTCGCCGCCGACGTCGACGAGGTCGGCGCCGAAGGACGCCGGGCCCTCGCCGCTGGAGCGGGTCATGCCGATGCCGTGGCGCACGGCGTCGTCGACGGAGAACCAGCGCCCACCGTCGCTGAAGGAGTCGGGGGTGACGTTCAGGATCCCGAGGAGGGCGGCGCGATCGGGCGGCGCGAGGTCCGCGGCAGAGGGGGGCACGTCACTGCCCCCGAGCGGCGCCGATCAGCGCGATGATCTCGGCACGGGCGGCGGGCGGGGCGAGTGAGCCGCGGGCGGCGACCGTGACGGTCGAGCTGCGGGTCTGGCGCGGGCCGCGCATCCGCACGCACCCGTGCTCGGCGTCGACGACGACGACGACGCCCTCGGGAGCGAGTCCGGTCTGGATCACGTCGGCGATCTGCTCGGTCAGACGCTCCTGCAGCTGCAGCCGCGAGGCGACGGTCTCGACGACCCGCGGCAGACGACCGAGGCCGACGACGCGCTCGCCCGCGCGGTACGCGATGTGCGCCACCCCGACGAACGGCAGCAGGTGGTGCTCGCAGACGGAGCGGAACGCGAGATCTCGCACGATCACGGTCTGGCCGTCCGGGTGCACGGTCGCGTCGCCCTCGACGACCGCGAAGGTCTCGTCGAGGTGCGAGGCCGGATCGAGGTCGCTCTCGCCGAAGAACTCCTCGTACGCCTCGGCGAAGCGCCGGGGGGTGGAGGCGAGCCCCTCGCGGCCCGGGTCGTCCCCGATGGCCGCGAGGAGCTCGACGACGGCCGCCTCGATGCGCGCCTTGTCGACGGGCATCGGAGGCTACGCCGTCGCGGGACGCGGGTTGATCAGCGGCGGGCGGTGCGGTGCGGTCTCCTCGGTGCCGGCGGAGGTGACTCCGCCGTCGGTGGCACCCGCGTCGATCGGCGCCTTGGCGGCGGGGATCGCGATGGGCGGGAGATCGGACAGCGGGCGCTTGTCGCTCGAGAGCCACTGCGGGCGCTCGTCGATGCGGCGCACGTCCTTGAAGATGACGGCCAGCTGGTCGTGGTCGAGCGTCTCCTTCTCGAGGAGGTCGGCGGCGAGGCGATCGAGGATGTCGCGGTTGGCGTTGATGACCTGCCACGCCTCGTCGTGCGCCTGCTCGATCAGCTGCCGCGTCTCGGCGTCGACCCGCTCGGCGATCTGCTCGGAGTAGTCGCGCTGGTGGCCCATGTCGCGGCCGAGGAACATCTCGCCCGAGGACTGGCCGAGCTTGACGGCTCCGACGTTCGAGGACATGCCGTACTCGGTGACCATCTTGCGGGCGATCGCGGTCGCCTTCTCGATGTCGTTCGACGCCCCGGTGGTGGGGTCGTGGAAGACGATCTCCTCCGCGACGCGGCCGCCCATGGCGTAGGTCAGCTGGTCGAGCAGCTCGTTGCGGGTGGTGGAGTACTTGTCCTCGAGCGGGAGCACCATCGTGTAGCCGAGTGCCCGGCCGCGCGGCAGGATCGTCACCTTGGTGACGGGGTCGGTGTGGCGCATCGCCGCGGCGGCGAGGGCGTGGCCGCCCTCGTGGTAGGCGGTGATCAGCTTCTCCTTGTCGCGCATGACGCGCGTACGGCGCTGCGGACCGGCGATGACGCGGTCGATGGCCTCGTCGAGCGCACGGTTGTCGATGAGCTGCGCGTTCGAGCGGGCCGTGAGCAGCGCCGCCTCGTTGAGGACGTTCGCCAGGTCGGCACCGGTGAAGCCGGGGGTCTTGCGGGCGACGACCTCGAGGTCGACCCCCTCGGCGAGCGGCTTGCCGCGGCCGTGCACCTCGAGGATGCGCTTGCGGCCCAGCAGGTCGGGGGCGTCGACGCCGATCTGGCGGTCGAAGCGGCCGGGACGCAGCAGCGCCGGGTCGAGGATGTCGGGGCGGTTGGTCGCCGCGATCAGGATGACGTTCGTCTTGACGTCGAAGCCGTCCATCTCGACGAGGAGCTGGTTCAGCGTCTGCTCGCGCTCGTCGTGACCGCCGCCCATGCCGGCGCCGCGGTGACGGCCGACGGCGTCGATCTCGTCGACGAAGATGATCGCCGGCGAGTTCTCCTTCGCCTGCTGGAACAGGTCGCGCACGCGGCTCGCGCCGACGCCGACGAACATCTCGACGAAGTCGGAGCCCGAGATGGAGTAGAAGGGCACGCCCGCCTCACCCGCGACGGCGCGGGCGAGCAGGGTCTTGCCGGTGCCGGGAGGGCCGTACAGCAGCACGCCCTTCGGGATCCGCGCGCCGACCGCCTGGAACTTGGCCGGCTCCTTGAGGAACTCCTTGATCTCGTGCAGCTCCTCGATCGCCTCGTCGGCGCCGGCGACGTCCTGGAACGTGACCTTCGGCGACTCCTTCGAGACCAGCTTCGCCTTCGACTTGCCGAACTGCATGACGCGGTTGCCGCCGCCCTGCATGCCCGAGAGCATCAGCCAGAAGAACGCGCCGATCAGGAGGATCGGGAGCAGGAAGCCGAGCGCCGACAGGAACCAGTTGGTCTGCGGCACCTCGTCGTCGTAGCCGTCGGACGGGTCGGCGGACGTGACCGCCTCGATGACCTCGGGTCCGCGCGGAGCCACGTAGTAGAACTGCACCTGGGTGCCGTTGTCGCCGTCGGCCTGCGAGAGCGTGAGATCCACGCGCTGCTCCCCGTCGACGATCTTCGCCGACTCGACCCGGCCGTCCTGCAGGAGCTGGAGGCCCTCCTGCGTGCTGATCTGCCGGAATCCGGACATCGTGATCAGAGAGGATCCGATCCAGACCGCCACGATCGCGAGGACGACGTAGAGAATGGGACCCCGGAAGATGCGCTTGACGTTCATGAATGTTGCGGGTGGAGACCCGGCACCTTTCTGACGAAGAAATGTGAGTGTCAGGCTACCTCCCGCACTCTGGGCGCGTGCCGCGCGTTCGCCGTGGGCATGCGTCGTGCTGTCTTACTCCCCGGGTGGTCGCGTTCGACGAGGCGGGCGCGACTTGGGAGCCGTGCGATCTGCAGGGGATCCGGGGCGGGCCGGACAGGGAGGAGCGGAGGGAAGCGCCTTCCCGGGCGGAAGGCCTGCAGATCGTCCGTGGGACCCGGATCAGGCGGGCGGCAGGAGGCGGGCGGCCGCCTCGGTGGCGAGGACGGCGCCGAGCTGGGCCGAGAGGGTGGCGGGGG
>NZ_JAMRYM010000054.1:0-25240 GCF_023743255.1 Rathayibacter rubneri
GTCCCCCGTCGACCCGCCCACGCTGAGGAGCCGCACGATGTTCTACTGGTTCATGAAGCACATCGTCGCGGGCCCGCTGCTGAAGACGATCTTCCGGCCGTGGGTGGTGAACGCCGATCGCGTGCCGAAGACGGGCGGGGTGATCCTCGCCAGCAACCACCTGTCCTTCATCGACTCGGTGTTCCTCCCGCTGGTGATCGACCGCAACATGGTGTTCCTGGCCAAGAGCGACTACTTCACCGGCAAGGGCCTCAAGGGCTGGGCGACGAAGATGTTCTTCACCGCCACCGGCATGCTCCCCATCGACCGCTCGGGCGGCAAGGCCTCCGAGGCCTCGCTCAACACGGGTCTGCGGGTCCTCGCGCGCGGTGAGGCCCTCGGCATCTATCCCGAGGGCACGCGCAGCCCCGACGGCCGCATGTACCGCGGACGCACCGGCGTCGCGCGCATGGTCCTCGAGGCGCGCGTGCCCGTCATCCCCGTGGCGATGGTCGATACCGCGCGCATCATGCCGATCGGCAGCCGGCTGCCCAAGCTCGGTCGGATCGGCATCGTCTTCGGCGAGCCGCTCGACTTCAGCCGCTTCGAGGGCATGGAGGGCGACCGCTTCATCCTCCGCTCCATCACGGACGAGATCATGTACGAGCTCCTCGCCCTCAGCGGCCAGGAGTACCTCGACGTCTATGCGACCTCGGTCAAGGAGAAGCGCGCCGCGCTCGTCCGCTGACCGCCCGCTGTGCGCGGGACGCCGCCTCTCCGGAGGCTTCCCGCGAGGCGATATGCTCGTCAACCGCTGCCGTCCGTCCGGGCGGCACCCGCTCGCGCGCCGCTCGGCGCCCGTCAGAACCAGGAACCCCCGTGGTCATCGATCCGAACGAACCGTACGTCCTCGCCGCCCCCTCCGTGGTCGCCGGCCTGGACTATTGGCGTGAGCTCGAGATCAAGCAGCAGCCGCAGTGGCCGGACGCGGACGCGGTGAGCGCCGCCTCGGCCGAGATCGCGGCGCTGCCGCCCCTCGTCTTCGCGGGCGAGGTCGACCAGCTGCGCGAGCGCCTCGGCGCCGCCGCGCGCGGCGAGGCCTTCCTGCTGCAGGGCGGCGACTGCGCCGAGACCTTCGCGGGAGCCACCGCCGACCAGATCCGCAACCGCGTCAAGACGGTCCTGCAGATGGCGGTCGTCCTGACCTACGGCGCGAGCATGCCCGTCATCAAGATGGGCCGCATGGCGGGCCAGTTCGCCAAGCCCCGCTCGAGTGATCTCGAGACCCGCGGCGACGTCACCCTGCCGGCCTACCGCGGCGACATCGTGAACGGCTACGACTTCACCCCGGAGTCGCGCACCGCCGATCCCCGCCGCATCGTGCAGGGGTACCACACGGCCGCCTCGACGCTGAACCTCATCCGCGCCTTTACGCAGGGCGGCTTCGCCGACCTGCGCCTCGTGCACTACTGGAACAAGGGCTTCACCGAGAACCCGCAGAACCAGCGCTACGAGCAGCTCGCCCGCGAGATCGACCGCGCGGTCAAGTTCATGGTGGCGTGCGGCGCCGACTTCGAGGGGATGAAGCGCACGGAGTTCTACACGGGTCACGAGGGCCTGCTGATGGACTACGAGCGCCCCATGACGCGCATCGACTCGCGCACCGGCACGCCGTACAACACGTCGAGCCACTTCATCTGGATCGGCGAGCGCACCCGCGAGCTCGACGGGGCCCACGTCGACTTCCTGTCGCGCGTGCGCAACCCGATCGGCGTGAAGCTCGGTCCGTCGACGAGCCCCGAGACGATGCTCGAGCTGATCGACAAGCTCGACCCCGACCGCGAGCCCGGCCGTCTCACCTTCATCACCCGCATGGGCGCCGGGAAGATCCGCGACGCCCTGCCGCCGCTGCTCGAGGCGGTCAAGTCGAGCGACGCGCTGCCCCTCTGGGTCACCGACCCCATGCACGGCAACGGGCTGACCACGCCGACCGGCTACAAGACCCGTCGCTTCGACGACGTGGTCGACGAGGTCAAGGGCTTCTTCGAGGCGCACCGCGCCGCGGGGACGCACCCGGGCGGCATCCACGTCGAGCTCACCGGCGACGACGTCACCGAGTGCCTCGGCGGCTCGGAGCAGATCGACGAGGCCACCCTCGCGACCCGCTACGAGTCGGTCTGCGACCCCCGCCTCAACCACATGCAGTCCCTGGAGCTCGCCTTCCTGGTCGCCGAGGAGCTCCGCCAGCGCTGACGCGCAGGAGGGGGCACTCCGGCGCCCCCTCCCGCGCGCTCGGCTCCGCGCCACCTCCGTGCGGTCGCCTCCACCGCCGCCTGCGGCACACCTCGTCACGACCGTCCCTTGTGCGGTCGCCACCGCCGCTTGCGGCACATCCCGTCACGACCAGCCCTGCTGGTCGAGTAACCGCGGAGCGGCGTATCGAGACCCACCCTCTCCAGAGGCCTCCGATCTCGATACGCCCTCTGCGAGGGCTACTCGATCAGCAGGTGCTGGTCGAGCATCCGCGTGGCGTCGCATCGGGACTTCCACTTCGACACCCCCCGATCTCGATACGCCCTCTCCGAGGGCTACTCGATTAACAGAAGGCGGTCCGCCGTTCGTGCTCGCCGGACCCCGCTCGACCCCGCTGAGGCCAGGATCACCCGGATCGCCGTGCCCCTCGAGGCGAACGGGTGAATCGCGTGTCAGCGATTCGCCCTAGCCGTTCGCGACCCGCTCCCTGGAAGGCGCCCATCCCGCGAAGCCGACCGCGGCGATGGCGGCGGGGACGCCATCCCAGGATCAGAGGCGAACGGGCGAATCGCGTGTCAGCGATTCGCTCTAGCCGTTCGGGACCCGCTCCCTGGAACGCGCCCATCCCGCGAAGCCGACCGCGGCGATGGCGGCGGGGACGCCATCGCAGAGGACTACGTCGTGATGGTGATCGACAGCTGGATGGAGGTGCCCCGCTGCACGGGCTCACCGGCGGGGTCGGACTGCGCCGTCACCTTGGTGATCTCGTTCGGAGCGGCGTCGATGAGCGCGCCGAGGGTCGAGAGGGAGTAGCTCCACGTCAGGTCGACGGCGTCGAGGGCGGCCTTCGCCTCGTCGCGGGTCATGCCCACGACGTTCGGCACGGCGACCGGCTCCGGCCCCTTCGAGACGACGACCGAGATCGTCCCGCCCGTGGTCGCCGGCGCCTCGGGGTTCGCCTGGATCAGCACGACCCCCGCGGGGACGGTATCGCTCCAGTCGTCGCCGCTGCGGTCGAGTGCGAGTCCGGCTGCCTTGGCGGCGGCGGTGGCCTCGTCGACGCTCAGGCCGACCACGTTCGGGATCGCGCCCAGGCTGACGGTCATCGCGATCGTCGACTGCTCGGACAGGGTGGCGGGGAGCTCCGCGCCGTCGGGGAGCGACGCCGAGATCACCCGTCCGGCCTCGACGTCCGAGTCGAAGACGCGCGTGGTCTCGCCGACGACGAAGGGCGCGCCGGTGATCGCGGCCGTCGCCTCCTCCTCGGTCAGACCGGCGAGGGCGGGGACTTCGAGCTGCCGGGGACCGCTGGAGACGACGAGCGTCACGACCGAGTCCTTGTGGATCGCCTCGTCCGGCGCCGGATCGGAGCTCATCACCGTGCCGGCCGGGACCGAGAGATCGGACGCCTGCTCCTGCTCGGCGCGCAGCCCGCTGGACTCGATCAGTGCTGTGGCCTCCTCCTGCGGGAGCCCGACGACGCTCGGGATGGTGCGCAGCGCGCCCGGTCCCTCGCCGAACCAGTAGGCGGTCCCTCCGCCGATCAGGGCCAGCAGGATCACGGCGACGAGCAGCACGAGGCCGCGACGGCGGCGGACCCTCCGCTTCGAGGCGAGCCGTGCCACGGCGGTCTCGTCGTCGCCGTCGAGCTCCTCCTCGTCGGCCGCGCCGTCGAAGACGGCGGTCTGCCCGGGGGTCGCGGGGTCGAACAGCGCGGCCGTCGCCGGAGCCGTCTCGGGCAGCGGGGTGACGGCCTGCGTGTCCGCCACGCGCCGGTCGGTCGGCGTGATGCCCATGAGGCGCTCGGCCTCGAGCAGCTGCGCGAGCATCACTCCGGCATCGCGGGGGCGCATGTCCGGGTCGCGCTCCGTCGCCCACAGCACGAGCTCGTCGAGGGAGCTGGGGACGGAGGGGACCTTGGCGCTCGGATACGGGACGGAGTCGTTCGCGTGCTGGTAGGCGATCTGCATCGGCTGCTCGCCCGTGAAGGGCTGCTCGCCGGTGAGCATCTCGTAGATCATGATGCCGATGGCGTAGATGTCGCTGCGGGTGTCGGCGGTGCCGCGGGTGACGAGCTCGGGGGAGAGGTAGGCGATCGTCCCCAGCAGCGCCTGCCCCGACGCGGTGTTCGCGGAGGCGGCCCGGGCGAGGCCGAAATCGCCGATCTTGATGCGGCCGTCGTCGGCGAGCAGCACGTTCTCGGGCTTGAGGTCGCGGTGCAGGATCCCCGCTCGGTGCGCGGCGGCGAGCCCGGACAGGACCGAGTGCATGATGTCGACGACCTGCTGGGCCGTCAGTCTTCCGCGCTCCTTCAGGAGGTCGCGGAGGGTGATCCCGGGCAGGTACTCCATGACGAGGTACGCCATGTCCGAGTCCTGGCCCTGATCGAAGACGCTCACGACGTTCGGGTGCGCCAATCGGGCGGCGGATCGCGCCTCCTGGACGAAGCGGTTCTTGAAGGTGGCGTCGTCCGACAGGTGCCCGTGCATCACCTTGATGGCCACGCGGCGCTCGAGGCGCTGGTCGGTGGCGAGGTAGACCGTCGCCATGCCTCCGCGCGCGATCCTCGAGCGCACCTCGTACCGGCCGTCGACGAGACGGCCGAGGAGGGGGTCGAGCTGGCTGGTGGTCACGCGACGAGTCTAGGCAAGACCGTTCGGCGATCCCGTGTGCAACGCGGGAGCGGCCCCGGACCTCGCCGGGACGGGTGGCTTGGAGGCGCCGCACAGCCGTGGCAGTCTTGACCGGTGACCGACTCGTCCGCTCCCGCCCCCTCGACCGCCTCCGAGATCGAGTGGCTGACCGTCCCCGATCTCGTCGAGATCACCGGCCTCTCCGTCAGCCGTGTGCGCCGCCTCCTCGAGGAGCGCCATCTGCTCGGGACCCGACGCGACGGCAAGCTCGTCGTGCCGTCCCTCTTCCTCCGCGACGGGGAGCCGATGACCGAGATCCGCGGCACGGCGATCCTGCTCTCCGACTCCGGCTTCTCGGACGACGAGGCGGTCGAGTGGCTGCTCTCGGAGGACGATGCGCTGGGCACGAGCCCCGTGCTCGCCCTGCGCGCCGGTCGCAAGGCCGAGGTCCGCCGCGTCGCCCAGGCCCTGGCCTGATCGCGTCCGGCTGACGCGCCCGGCCGCGAGCGGAGGCCGAGCCGCCTAGGCGGTCCGGACGCTGACGCGGTCCGCCAGCTCGCGCAGCTCCGCCACGCCCTCCGGCCGCAGCGGGGAGTCCGGCAGCACGGCCAGGGCCGACTCGACGTCGCGCTCGATGCGCTCCTCGAGCCGGTCGAGGGCCCCGCTCCCGGCCACGATCTCCTGGGCGAGCGCGATGTCCTCGGCGCTCGCGTCGCTGCGCCCGACGACGGCGTCGAGCTCTGCACGGGCGGAGTCGGACGAGCCGGCGCGAGCGAGGCCCAGAAGCACGGTGCGCTTGCCCTCGCGGAGGTCGTCCCCCGCGGGCTTGCCGGTCAGTGCGGGGTCGCCGAAGACGCCGAGGACGTCGTCCCTCAGCTGGAACGCGATGCCCAGGGGGAGGCCGAAGCGGCGCAGCGCGTCGATCTGGGAATCGTCGCCCCCCGCCAGCGAGCCGCCGATCGCGAGGGGCGCCTCGATGCTGTACTTCGCGCTCTTGTAGACGACGACCCGCTCGGCGCGCGCGAGGTGCTCGTCCTCCGCGTGCCCGGCCCAGGCGCTCTCCTCGAGGATGTCGAGGTACTGGCCCAGCGTCACCTCGGTGCGCATCAGGTTGAACTCCGCCCGGGCCCGCGCCGCGCTCGGCCGGTCCTCCAGCGCCCATTCGGCGTCCGCGAAGATCTCGTCGGACCAGACCAGCAGCAGATCGCCGAGCAGGATCGCGGAGGAGCGGCCGAACTCGTCCCCGGAGCCCGACCACCCGCCGTCGGCGTGCATCGTTGCGAAGCGACGGTGCGCCGCCGGCGCCCCTCGCCGGGTGTCGGAGTTGTCGATCACGTCGTCGTGGACGAGGGCCGCTGCGTGGAACAGCTCGAGTCCCGCTCCGACCCGCGCGACCGGGTCCGAACCGCTCGGATGGGCCTCGCTGGAGACGGCGGAGACGGCCGTCCAGCCCGCCTCGCAGAAGCGCGCGCGGAACCGCTTGCCCCCGCTGAGAAAGTCCCGCGAAAGGTCGCCAAGGGCGGAGACGTCCTCTCCTATGGAGCGCAGAATTGGCGTGCGCCCGGCGAGGAATCCCTCGATTCGGAACTGGACGCGGTCGACCAGACGAGTGCTGTTGTTCACCCGACCAGCCTATGCATCCGGGGCGTCTAGCGCCTGTGCCGGGCTCGGTCTACACTGAAGCGCCACCCGCCCGGTCGAGCACACCGTGCCGCCAACCTGACGCCGCTCCGAAGAGGAACGGCGTCGCACCCTTGAAGGGGTCAAGATGCCGCTTTCGGAACACGAGCAACGGCTCCTCGACGAGATGGAGCGCAACCTCTATCAGAACGACGCCGATTTCGTGGCGGCCGTCAGCAAGGGGCGTGGCGGCACCAACTACCGGGCCCTGGTGCTCGGCATCCTCCTCTCCCTGGTCGGCCTCGGAGTCCTCGTGACCGGCGTCATCGTCGCCCAGCCGCTCGTCGGCGTCGGCGGATTCGCGATCATGCTCGCGGGCGTGGTCGTCGCCATGCGCCCCGCGCCGGGCGGCGCCGAGGAGCCCGGTCTCCCCACCGTCGGCCGCACCTCCAAGCCTCGCTCCTCGGGCAGCCGGCCGGGCTCGTCCTTCATGGACCGCTTGAACGACCGATGGGACAACCGCGGCGACGGTCGCAGCTGACCGCCGCTCCATTCCACCCACAGGGTCGATCCTCACGGATCGGCCCTTTTTTCATGCCCGCGGTCCCTCCGGGAGTGCACGCCTCCTCCACTCCGCACCACCCAGGGGGCCGATCCCTCGGATCGGCCCCTTCTCGCTGCCCGCTGACCGCCGGGGGAGCGGAATGTCCCTCCACTCCGCTCCACGCGTGTCCTCGCTCGGAAACACGCGGATGACCGGGGGGAATCCCGACGAGGCGGCCGGCCTCGAGGGTTGTGGGTGGGGCGAAGTGGAGTACTGTGGAGGACACACCATCCTTGGCCGGAAGAAGTGGGGGGCAGTCCGTTGTTCCTCGGCACCTATTCCCCCAAGCTCGACGAGAAGGGCCGCGTGATCCTCCCCGCCAAGTTCCGCGACGAGCTCTCCTCCGGAGTCGTCGTCACGCGCGGCCAGGAGCGGTGCCTCTACGTCTTCAGCCAGAGCGAGTTCGAGACGATGCACGAGAAGATCCGTCAGGCGCCGGTCACGAGCAAGCAGGCCCGCGACTTCCTCCGCGTCTTCCTCTCGGGAGCGAGTGCCGAGACCCCGGACAAGCAGAACCGGGTCACACTGCCCGCGCCGTTGCGCGCCTACGCGGGTCTGGACCGCGACCTCACCGTCATCGGAGCGGGCAACCGCGCCGAGATCTGGGCGCAGGACGCCTGGGACGCGTACCTGACCGAGCAGGAGTCCGTCTTCTCCGACACCCAGGAGGAGGTGATCCCCGGACTGTTCTAGCTCCTGCCGCGCGACTCCCAGCCACTCGGCGCCCGGACGCACCTTCCCCGGTGTCCGGTCGCGAGATGGATGGGGATCGGGCAGCAGGAACAGGACGGCGGGACCGCCATGACAGACGACTCCGAGAAGAAGCAGGTGCGCCCGACCGAGGAGCGCCACCTCCCGGTGCTCCTCGAGCGCTGCGTCGAGCTCCTCGCTCCGGCGATCGAGCGCGACGGCGCCGTGCTGGTCGACGCGACGCTCGGCATGGGCGGCCACTCCCTGGCCCTGCTCGAGCGCTTCCCCGGGCTCCACCTCGTCGGCCTCGACCGCGATCCCGAGGCGCTCGAGCTCGCCGGCGAGCGGCTCTCGGCCCACTCCTCCCGCATCGACCTGGTGCACGCCGTCTACGATGAGCTGCCCGACGTGCTCGACGAGCTCGGGATCGACGAGATCGACGGCGCGCTGTTCGACCTCGGCGTCTCCTCGCTGCAGCTGGACGAGACCGAGCGCGGCTTCTCCTACTCCAAGGACGCTCCGCTGGACATGCGGATGGACGCGACCGCGCCCCTGACCGCGGCGAGCATCCTCGCCGAGTACGACGAGGGCGCGCTGCGCCGCATCTTCCACGAGTACGGCGAGGAGCGCCTCGCCCAGCGCTACGCGAAGCGCATCGTCGAGGCGCGACGTGACGCGCCGATCGAGCGCTCCGGCCGGCTGGTCGAGATCATCCAGGCGGCGACCCCGGTCGCGATCCAGCGCAACGGCCACCCGGCCAAGCGGGTCTTCCAGGCCCTGCGCATCGAGGTCAACCAGGAGCTCTCCGTGCTGGAGCGCGCGATCCCCGCCGCGCTCGACCGCGTCGCCGTCGGCGGTCGGATCGTCGTCGAGGCCTACCAGTCGCTCGAGGACCGCATCGTCAAGCGCGCGCTGCAGGCCGCGTCGTCCTCGACCGCTCCCGCGGGGCTCCCCCTGGAGCTCCCCGAGCACCGACCCGAGTTCCGCCTCGTCATCCGGGGCGCCGAACTCGCCTCCGACGAGGAGAAGACCCGCAACCCCCGAGCAACACCCGTGCGTCTGCGCGCGGCCGAGAGGATCAGGAGGACCGCGTGAGCGCCACCGCCGTCATCGACCCCGCCGTCATCGAGCCCGCCCGCACCGCGAGGCCCGACGAGCAGTCGCCCCGCCCGCGCATCGAGGCGGTTCCGACCACCGCCGGCGCGCCGCGGCCCAAACTCGTCTACGGGATCGTCGCCGTCGCCGGCCTCTTCGCGATCATCGTGATCCAGCTCCTCGTGAGCGTCGGGCTCTCGCAGGGGGCGTACCAGATCGCCGCGCTGCAGACCGAGCAGAAGACGCTCACCCGCAGCAACGCCGAGAAGCAGGACGCGGTGGACACGCTGAGCTCGCCGCAGAACCTCGCGACCGCGGCGCAGGGGCTGGGCATGGTGGCGAACACCGCTCCCGTGTACCTCCGCCTGTCCGACGGAGCGGTGCTGGGCGATCCCGCCTCGGCCGCTGCGAGCGAGGTCGGCACGGCCGGTGCCGCGGCGCTCGTCCCCAACGCGCTGATCCTCCCGGCCGGCGCCACCGCGACTCCGGCCGACGCGAGCGCGTCCTCCGCGGCCGGAGCGACCTCGGCCGTACCGTTGCAGGGCGAGCTCCCCGCGCCCCAGACGCACTGACGCCTGCCCGGCCGCACGGCCCGCCTCCCGCTACGACACGACCGACGGCGGCGATCCCGCCAGGACGAAGAAGGACACCGCAGCAGTGAGACAGAACCGCTCGAGCAGACGCCGCACCGCCGTCACCTTCGTCGTCATCGCCGCGGTCGTGGGACTGTTCATCGGCAAGCTGGTCGACATCCAGATCGTGCGGGCCAACGAGCTGACGGACGCCGCGGCGCTCAGCCAGTCCAGCAGCAGCGTCACCTACGGCACGCGCGGATCGATCGTCGACCGCTCGGGAGCCGTCCTCGCCGACACGACGACCCGGTACCGGCTCACGACGTCCCCCCGCAACGTGGGGGAGTTCCTCCGCGAGATGCCCGACGGCCAGGACGTCGTCGTGAGCGTCGACCAGGCCGCGTCCGAGATCGGCGCGATCACCGGCCAGAGCGTCGAGCAGATCAGGACTCTCGTCGACGCCGCGCTCGCGAAGGACGCGAAGGCCAACTACCTGATCCTCTCCGAGGGGCTCGACCTCGAGGCGTACCAGAAGCTGCTCGCGCTCGACATCCCGTGGACCTTCTTCGAGACCCAGCAGGGCCGCACGTACCCCAACGGAGCCGTCGCCGGGAACCTGATCGGCTACGTGGGCGCGGACGGCGCCGCTCAGGAGGGCGTCGAGTACACCGAGAACGCGTGCCTCGCCGGGAAGAACGGCTCCGAGAGCTTCGAGCGCAGCGCCGACTTCGTCCGGATCCCCGGCAGCACCGTCGCCGAGACCCCCGCGGTGGACGGCGGGCAGGTGCAGCTGACGATCGACTCCGACCTGCAGTACTACGCGCAGCAGGTGCTGTCGCAGCGCGTCGCCGAGGTCGGCGGCAGCTACGGCATCGTCGTTGTGCAGGAGGTCGAGACGGGCAAGCTGCTCACCGTCGCCGAGACCCCCACGGTTGATCCCAACGACGTCTCGGCGAGTGCTCCGGCCGACCGCGGATCGCGCGCCTTCCAGAGCCCGTTCGAGCCCGGATCGACGTTCAAGCCGATGACCGCGGCGATGCTGATCGACAAGGGGCTCGCGACGCCGACGACCCACGTGGTCACTCCGGACACGTTCGAGAAGAACGGCGTCTCCTTCAGCGACGACTTCGCGCACACGCCGACGAACTACACGCTGACGGGGATCCTCAAGGACTCGTCGAACGTCGGCATCGCGACGATCGGCTCGAAGCTCTCGGCGCAGGACCGCTACGACTACATGCTGAAGTTCGGACTCGACGCGCCGACCGCGGTCGGGTACCCCGGCGAGTCCGGCGGACTGCTGAGCGACTACCAGGACTGGGACGGCCAGACGAACTACACCACCATGTTCGGCCAGGGAGTGTCCGCCACCGCGATCCAGGTCGCCGGCATCTACCAGACGCTGGGCAACGGCGGGGTGCGCCTGCCGGCGCAGCTCGTCGCCGGATGCACGACCGCCGACGGCTCCGTCATCGACGTCCCCGACACCACCGGAACCCAGGTCGTCTCCGCCGGTGCGGCGCAGGACGTCGTCGACATGCTGCAGACCCACTACACCGACGGCTGGCTGGCCGACTACATCCACGTGGACGGCTACAACATCGCGACGAAGACCGGAACGGCCCAGCAGCCGGACGGCGACGGAGGGTACTCCTCCAGCTACACCGTCTCGCTCGCCGGGCTCGCTCCGGCGGAGGACCCGAAGTACGTCGTGACGGTCACCATCGCCGATCCGGTTAAGATGAACACGTCCCAGGCGACCGCCCCCGTCTTCCAGCAGGTCATGACCCAGGTGCTGAAGACGAACCGGGTGGAGCCGTCGACGGTCCCCGCCGTGAACTACCCCACGACGTGGTGATCGCACCACCACGAGAGAAAGAGCGGGCCTTGCACGTCACTCGCCCGCAGTCCTCCCTCCGACCGGAGCACCCGGTCCCGCGGTCGCTGTCGCAGCTCGTGGCCGAGTTCTCGCTCGGCACGGTCCCCGGAGTCGACGGGGTCGAGGTCAGCGGGGTCACGCTCGACTCCCGGCAGGTCGAGGCGGGCGACCTCTACGTCGGCATCGCGGGCCGCAAGGTGCACGGCGCGGCCTTCGCCGCCGACGCCGCCGCGTCCGGAGCCGTCGCGGTGCTCACCGACCCCGAGGGCGCCGAGGCCGCGTCGGCGAGCGGCCTCCCCGTCCTCGTGACGCCCGATCCCCGCGCAGCGCTCGGCGACGTCGCGTCCTGGATCCACCGCACCCGCGAGGACGTGCCGACGCTCTTCGGAGTCACGGGCACGAACGGCAAGACCAGCGTCGTCTACCTGCTCGACGCCCTGCTCCGGCGCCTCGGCGTCGTCTCGGGCCTCAGCTCCACCGCGGAGCGCCGCATGGGCGACGTCGCGGTCGCGAGCTCGCTGACCACGCCCGAGGCGACCGAGCTGCACGGCCTCCTCGCGCGGATGCGCGAGTCGGCCGTCCGCGCCGTCTCGATCGAGGTCTCGGCCCAGGCGCTGACCCGCCACCGCATCGACGGCGTCGTCTTCGACGTGGTGGGCTTCACGAACCTCAGCCACGACCACCTCGACGACTACACCGACATGGCGCAGTACTTCGAGGCGAAGGCCGATCTGTTCCAGCCCGATCGGGCCCGGCGCGGCGTCGTCACCGTCGACAGCGCCTGGGGCCGCGAGCTCGCCGAGCGCTCGCGGATCCCGATCGCGACGCTCGCGAGCTCGCCCGTCGTGGGCGAGGCTCCCGCCGTGCCGGCCGACTGGGCGATGACCGTCCTCGAGAGCACCGCCGACCGCACCGTCTTCCGCCTGGACGGGCCGGACCACCGCTCGGTCGAGGTCGCCGTCCCGCTCATCGGCTGGTACATGGCGGCGAACGCCGCGCTCGCGATCGTGATGCTCGTCGAGTCCGGCTTCGATCTCGAGGCCATCGCGCACGTCCTCGAGGACGGCCGCCTCGACGTGTACATCCCCGGTCGCGCCGAGCGCGTCTCGGGGGACCGCGGCCCCCGGGTCTACGTGGACTACGGGCACACGCCGGACGCGTTCCAGAACGCGCTCGAGGCGCTGCGGGCGCTGACGCCGGGCCGCCTCGTCATGGTCTTCGGCGCCGACGGCGACCGCGACACGACGAAGCGCGCCGACATGGGCGCCATCGCCGCCCGGCTGGCCGACGTCGTCGTCGTCACCGATTTCCACCCGCGCTGGGAGGACCCGGCCGCGATCCGCGCCGTGCTCGTCGGCGCGGCGCGGCAGGCGGCACCCGACAGGGAGATCCACGAGATCCCCGATCCGCGCGCCGCCGTGCGCGCCGCCCTCGCGCTCGCGCGCGAGGGGGATTCGATCCTCTACGCCGGACCCGGCCACGAGGACTACCAGGAGGTTGCAGGAGTGCACATGCCGTATTCGGCCAGGGACGACGTCCGTCAGGCTCTGCGCGAGGCGGGCTGGCTCTAGATGATCGCTCTCACCCTGACCGAGGTCGCCGAGGCCGTCTCCGGACGCCTCCACCTCGCCGGCCCCTCCTCGACCGCCGTGACAGTGGTCGACGGCGCCACCGAGACCGACTCCCGCGAGATCCGCCCGGGCGGCATCTTCGTCGCCAAGCGCGGCGAGCACACCGACGGGCACCTGTTCGCGCCGGCGGCCGTCGAGAACGGCGCGGCCCTCCTGATCGTCGAGCGCCCGCTCGACCTCGACGTGCCGCAGGTGCTGGTCGACGACTCCGTCCAGGCGCTCGGCGCCCTCGCGACCGAGGTCGTCCGGCGCGTCCGGGCGCTCGGCGGTCTGACCGTCCTGGGCGTGACCGGCTCCAACGGCAAGACGACGACCAAGAACCTCCTCCGGACGATCCTCGAGCGCGTCGGCGAGACCGTCGCCCCCCGCGGATCGTTCAACAACGAGGTCGGCGCACCGATCACGATGCTCCAGGTGTCGGAGTCGACGCGCTTCCTCGTCGCCGAGATGGGCGCGAGCGCCGTCGGCGAGATCCGCCGTCTCGTGCGCATGGCGAAGCCCGACGTGGGGGTCGTCCTCGCGGTGGGCCTGGCGCACGCCGGCGAGTTCGGCGGCATCGAGCGGACCCTCGAGGCCAAGACCGAGATGGTGGCGGACCTCACGTCCGACGACGTCGCCGTGCTGAACTGCGACGACGGCCGCGTGGCGACCATGGCCGGCCGCACCGCGGCCCGCGTGCTGTGGTTCGGCCGGGGCGAGCGCGCCGATGTGCGCGCCATCGATGTCGAGCCCTCCGCCGAGGGCACCCGCTTCACCATCGAGGTGCGCGCGGGAGAGGGACGCGAGGCGGGGCGCGCCGAGATGCTCCTCAGGGTCCTCGGCGAGCACCACGTGATGAACGCACTGGCCGCCACGGCCGCCGCCCTCTCGGTCGGCGTCCCGTTGACCGCGATCGTCGAGGCGCTCTCGACCGTCACCCTCGCGGAGCGCTGGCGGATGCAGGTGCTCGGCGGTCAGGACGTCGTCGTCGTCAACGACGCCTACAACGCGAGCCCCGACTCCACCGCCGCGGCGCTGCGCACCCTCGCCCAGATCGCGAAGCCGGGAGGCCGCACCGTCGCGGTCCTCGGCGAGATGAGCGAGCTGGGGGAGTGGGCCGACGAGGAGCACGACCGCGTCGGCCTGCAGGCCGTGCGGCTGAACGTGTCGCAGATCGTCGTCGTCGGCGCCCGCGCGCGGCGCATCCACGTGGCCGCCGAGCGCGAGGGCTCGTGGAGCGGCGAGTCCGTCTTCGTCGACACGGCCGACGACGCATACGCGTTCCTCGACGATTATCTGCAGACCGGCGACACCGTCCTGGTGAAGTCCTCGAACTCGGCGGGGCTTCGATTCCTCGGCGACCGACTGGGGGAGCGACACCGATGAGAGCACTCCTGATGGCGGGCGCCTTCTCCGGCGCCTTCACGCTCCTGCTGACACCCCTGTTCATCCGGCTCTTCCACCGGCTGCAGTGGGGTCAGTTCATCCGCGAGGACGGGCCGAAGTCCCACCACGTGAAGCACGGCACCGCCACGATGGGCGGCATCGTCATCATCATCGCGACGGTGGCGGGCTACTTCCTCGGCATGCTGTTCGGCAACCGCGCCGTGGCTCCCTCGGCTCTCCTCGTGCTGTTCATGATGGTCGGACTGGGCTTCGTCGGATTCATCGACGACTTCCTCAAGACGCGCAATCAGCGCAGCCTCGGCCTGGGCGGCTGGGCGAAGATCGCGGGACAGGTGATCGTCGCCGCGGCCTTCGCCGTGATCGCCATCCTGGTGCGCGACCAGAACGGTCTGACGCCCGCGTCGACGTCGATCTCGTTCATCCGCGACCTGCCGTTCGACTTCGCCGCCCTCGGCTGGATCGGCATCGGGCTCTTCGTGCTCTGGATCTGCGTGATCGTCACCAGCACCTCGAACGGCGTCAACGTGGCCGACGGTCTCGACGGCCTCGCCACGGGGTCCTCGATCCTCGCGATCGGGTCGTACGTGATCATCGGCTTCTGGCAGTCGAACCAGTGGTGCTACGACGCCCAGCTGAACCCCGAGGTGGCCGACAAGTGCTACCAGGTCAGCGATCCGTTCGACCTGGCGATCATCGCCGCGGCGATCTCGGGCGCGCTCGTCGGGTTCCTCTGGTGGAACACCTCGCCGGCGCAGATCTTCATGGGCGACACCGGCTCGCTCGGCCTCGGCGGCGCCCTCGCCGCCCTCGCGATCCTGACCCGCACCGAGCTGCTCGTCATCCTCATCGGCGGCCTCTTCGTCATCGTCACCGGCTCGGTGATCGTGCAGCGGATCTACTTCAAGCTGACCCGGGGCAAGCGCATCTTCTTGATGAGCCCGCTCCACCACCACTTCGAGCTCAAGGGGTGGGCCGAGATCACCGTCGTGGTCCGCTTCTGGATCATCGCGGGCATCTTCGTGGCCGCCGGTGTCGGGCTCTTCTACCTCGAATGGCTCTCCCTGGCATGATCGATCCCGCACGCGCCGAACGGCTCGACTCCCTCCGCAGCTGGAACTCGGACTGGCGCGGGCTCCGCGTCGCGGTCCTGGGGCTCGGGGTGACCGGCTTCTCCGTCGCCGACACCCTGACCGAGCTCGGCTCCGACGTCCTGGTCCTCGCCGACCGGGCCGACGAGGAGCGCGAGCGCCTGCTCGAGGTGATCGGAGCGCGGCTGCACCGCGCGGACGGCCTCGACACCGTGCCGGACGAGCTGATCGACTTCGACCCCGAGCTCGTCATCGTGTCGCCGGGCTTCCGGCCGACGCACCCGATCGTCGAGTGGACGCTCGCGAGGGGCACGGGCCTCTGGGGCGACGTCGAGCTCGCCTGGCGCGTGCGCGACAAGGTCGTCCGCGCGGACGGGACCCCGGCGGACTGGGTGCTCGTGACCGGAACGAACGGCAAGACGACGACCGTGCAGCTGACCGCGACCATGCTGGTCGCCGGCGGCCTCCGCGCCGCTCCGTGCGGCAACATCGGGATCCCGGTCCTCGACGCGGTGCGCGATCCGCAGGGCTTCGACGTCCTGGTGGTCGAGCTCTCGAGCTACCAGCTGCACTACCTCAGCGCGATCGAGCCGATCGCGTCCACCTGCCTCAACATCGCCGAGGACCACCTCGACTGGCACGGCACGTTCGAGGCTTACCGCGACGCCAAGGCCAAGGTCTACGCCAACACGCGGGTCGCCTGCGTCTACAACCGAGCCGACGCGGCCACCGAGCAGATGGTGCTCGACGCCGAGGTCGTCGAGGGGGCCCGGGCGATCGGCTTCGGTCTGGGAGTCCCCGGACCGAGCGACTTCGGCATCGTCGACGGGATCCTCTGCGACCGGGCGTTCCTCGAGGACCGGCGCACCAGCGCGATCGAGATCGCGACCGTCGACGAGCTGGCCGCGCGCCACCTCGCGGCGCCGCACATCGTGCAGAACGTCCTCGCGGCCGCCGCGCTGTCCCGCGCCTGCGGCATCGAGCCCGGCGCCGTCCGCCGCGCGCTCGCGGTCTTCGAGCTCGACGCCCACCGCATCCAGGTCGTGGCCGAGCGGTCGGGAGTCACCTGGATCGACGACTCCAAGGCCACCAACCCGCACGCGGCCGATGCGTCGCTGCGCGCCTACCCGTCGGTGGTCTGGCTGGTCGGCGGTCTGCTCAAGGGCGTCGACCTGGACGCCCTCGTGGCCTCGCACACGACGCGCCTGCGTGGTGCCGTGGTCATCGGAGTCGACCGCATCGCGGTCCTCGAGGCATTCCGACGACACGCCCCCGAACTCCCCGTGACGGAGGTGGTCCCGGATGACACTGGGTCGGTGATGCAGGCGGCCGTCGAGGCCGCAGCGGGCCTCGCCCGCACCGGCGACGTCGTCCTGCTCGCACCCGCTGCAGCATCCATGGACCAGTTCCGCGACTACGCGGAGCGGGGCCGATCGTTCGCTGCGGCCGTCGAGACGTATCTGGGAGGAGAGGCCGATGACCGCTCCGACGACGAGCCGGACGCCGGGCCGCTCGCGCACTGACGCCGGGAAGCCGAAGGACAGGGAGCGGACCGGTGCGCGCACTGCGCGCATCGTCCTCTCGAAGGTCTTCGCCTCCGAATCGCCGAACTTCTACCTCCTGTTCGGCACCACCCTCTTCCTCGTCCTCTTCGGGCTGACGATGGTGCTGTCCTCGTCGTCGGTGACGTCGTTCCGCTCGAGCTCCGACTCGTTCGGCGGATTCCTCCGGCAGGGCATCTTCGCCGTGCTCGGCGTGCCGCTCATGCTCCTCGTCTCCCGCTTCCCGATCGCGCTGTGGAAGCGCGTGACGTGGCCGATGCTCATCGTCGGCTGCATCCTGCAGATGCTGGTGCTCTTCACGCCCCTGGGATACGCGGTCGGCGGCAACAAGAACTGGCTCTACCTCGGCGGTTTCACCATGCAGCCCTCCGAGGTGCTCAAGCTCGCCCTCGTGCTCTGGCTGGGCCTCGTCCTCGAGAGGCGGCTGCGGTACAAGCAGGACTGGCAGCACGCGCTCATCCCGGTGCTCCCCATCGGCGGCTTCGCCCTGTTCCTCGTGCTGCTCGGCGGCGACCTCGGAACCGTGATGATCATGGCGGGGGTCCTGCTGGCGGCGCTGTTCTACTCCAATGTGCGGCTGCGGATCATCCTGCCGATCGTCCTGATCGGGGCGGTCGTCGCGGTGCTCTTCGCGATCTCGACCGAGAACCGCCGGACCCGCATCTTCTCCTTCCTCACCGACTGCTCGGGCCCCGGGCAGTACGAGACCTCCTGCTGGCAGCCGCTGCACGGCACCTGGGCGATGGCCTCCGGCGGCGTCTTCGGCGTGGGCCTCGGCAACTCGAAGGCGAAGTGGTCGTGGCTGCCGGCCGCCGACAACGACTACATCTTCGCGATCATCGGCGAGGAGCTCGGTCTCATCGGGGCGATCGTCGTGCTGGCGCTGTTCGTCGTCCTCTCGGTGGCCTTCTTCCGCATCATCCACGCGGCGACCGACCCGTTCGTGCGCGTCACGACGGCGGCCGTCATGGTCTGGCTCATCGGCCAGGCCTTCGTCAACATCGGCGTGGTCCTCGGGGTCCTGCCGGTCCTCGGCGTCCCCCTGCCGCTCATCTCCTCCGGAGGCACCGCCCTGCTCAGCTCCCTGCTCGCCATCGGTGTCGTCCTCTCGTTCGCGAGGACCCAGACCGCGGGCCTGCCGCACCTCGGCTCCGCTCGCCGCACCGGGAAGGTCGAGGCGAAGTGACCCGCTACCTTCTTGCCGGCGGCGGCACCGCCGGGCACGTGAATCCGCTGCTCGCGACCGCCGACGAGATCCGGGCCCGCGACTCGCACGACGAGGTCCTCGTGCTCGGCACCGCGGAGGGGCTCGAGGCGCGCCTCGTTCCGTTGCGCGGCTACGAGCTGTCCGTGGTCCCGCGACTGCCGTTCCCGCGTCGGCCGAACGCCGCGGCGCTGCGCTTCCCTGGAGCCTTCCGCGCGGCGCTCGACGGCGTGGTGCGCACGATCCGCGAGCGCGGGATCGACGCGGTGGTGGGGTTCGGCGGGTACGCGTCCGCTCCCGCGTACCTCGCGGCCCGGCGAGCCGGAGTGCCCTACGTCGTGCACGAGGCGAACGCCCGCCCCGGCCTCGCCAACCGCCTCGGTGCCCGCGGGACGCGCTTCGTCGGAGTCGCCTTCGAGGGCACCCCGCTGCCGCACGCGACGACGGTCGGCATGCCGCTGCGCCGCGAGATCGCCGATCTCGACCGCGCAGCCCGACGCCACGACGGCGTCGCCGCGTTCGGGCTCGACCCGGCCCGGCCCATCCTGCTCGTGACGGGCGGCTCCCTCGGTGCTCGGCGGATCAACGCGACCGTGTACGCCGCGGCCGCGTCGGTCCTCGCGACGGGCTTCCAGATCCTGCACATCACCGGCGACCGCTCCGAGATCACCGACCCCGGCCTCGACGGCTACCACCTGATCCCCTACTGCGACCGGATGGATCTCGCGCTCTCGGTCGCGGACCTCGCGGTCTCGCGCGCCGGCGCCGCCACGGTGAGCGAGCTCAGCGCGCTGGGACTCCCCGCCGTCTACATCCCGTACCCGGTGGGCAACGGCGAGCAGCGCTTCAACGCCCGCGGCGTCGTGGACGCCGGGGGCGCGGTGCTCGTCGAGGACGCGGCCTTCCTCCCCGCCTGGGTGGAGGGTGAGCTCGTGCCCCTCCTCGAGGACGCGGAGCGCCGCGACGGGATGGGCCGTCGCGCCGCGACGGTCGGCGTCCGCGACGGTGCCGAGCGCCTCGTCGACCTCATCGGATCGGCGCTCCGCGCGCCCCGCTGACCCTCCTCCGCCGGGCTCCGAGGAGCCCTCCCGCACACCGTCTACACTGATCCGGCGCCCTGCCCGCGGCCCTCGACCCGGGTGCCACCGAGACGCCGAAGACCCGAAAGCGAGACCTCCGTGATCAAGCCCGACCTCGGCATCACCGTCCCCGACGAGCTCGGATCGGTGCACTTCATCGGCATCGGCGGATCGGGCATGAGCGGCATCGCGCGCCTGTTCCACCACGCAGGCCACCGCGTCACCGGCTCGGACGTGCGCGAGTCGCACCCGATCGAGCAGTTGCGCGCGCTCGGCATCCCCGTCGCGATCGGACACGACGCGGCGAACCTCGGCGATGCCGAGGCGGTCGTCGTCACCTCGGCGCTCTGGCCCGAGAACCCCGAGTACGTCCTCGCCCAGGAACGGGGGATCCCCGTGCTGCACCGCTCGCAGGCGCTCGCCTGGCTCGTCCGCGGCCACCGCCTCGTCGCGGTCGCCGGCGCGCACGGCAAGACGACGTCGACCGGCATGATCGTCACGGGCCTGCTGGGTCTGGACGCCGATCCGAGCTTCGTCAACGGCGGCATCATCGAGAGCCTCGGCACCTCGTCGGCGGCGGGCTCGGGTGACCTGTTCGTCGTCGAGGCGGACGAGTCGGACGGGAGCTTCCTGCTCTACGACACCGCCGTCACACTGATCACGAACGTCGACCCGGACCACCTCGACCACTACGGCTCGCTGCAGGCCTTCGAGGACGCGTTCGTCACGTTCGCCTCGAACGCCGGCGAGCTCGTCGTCATCTCCTCGGACGACCCGGGCGCCGTGAAGGTCTCGGAGAAGCTCGAGGGCAAGCGGGTCCTCACCTTCGGCGAGGCCGAGGGAGCGGACGTGCGCGTCGTCGACCTCGAGCTCGTGGGTCCCGTCGGCTTCACCGTGGAGTTCGAGGGGCGTCGCTACTCCGCGCGGCTGCGCATCCCCGGCCGCCACAACGCCGTGAACGCGGCGGGCGCGTTCGCCGTGCTCGTGGGGCTCGGCTTCGATCCCGCCGCGTCGCTCGAGGCGGTCTCGGCCTTCGGAGGGACCGAGCGCCGGTTCGAGCTGCACGGCTCGGTCCGCGGCGTCAGCGTCTACGACGACTACGCGCACCACCCCACCGAGGTGGCGGCGGCTCTCTCGGCCGCCCGCACCGTCGTGGGGGAGGGTCGCATCATCGCCGTGCACCAGCCGCACCTGTACAGCCGCACCCGCCTCTTCGCGAAGGAGTTCGCCGAGACCCTCGAGCGCTACGCCGACGAGACGATCGTGCTCGACGTCTACGGCGCCCGCGAGGATCCGGAGCCGGGAGTGACCGGCGAGCTGGTCAGCGGCAAGTTCGCCGACGCCTCGCGCGTCTCGTTCGTCCCGGACTGGCAGGAGGCCGCCGAGCGGACCGCTCTGATCGCCCGTGAGGGCGACTTCGTCATCACCCTCGGCTGCGGCGACGTCTACCGGATCATCCCGCAGGTGCTCGACTCGCTCCGCACCGGCGAGGACGCCGCGGTCGCCCGATGATCACGACGCCCTCCCCGGCGCCCCGGGGGCGACGGGCGTGAAGCGGCCGGAGGGGGTCCGCCGGCCGGCGCCCGTCCGCTCGGAGCCCCGCGAGACGACGTCCGCACCGGAGTCGAGCGGCGAGCCGACCGAGCCGATCCGCATCGTCGCCGCGCCGGTCGCCGCGCGGACCCCGCGTCCCGAGGCCCGTCCGCAGAAGGAGTCCGGGGGCTCGGGGGACGAGTCCGCCGTGCCCGTCGTCGCACCGGAGGCGCGGCATCCCGCGGCGGCGCGACCATCGGGTCGGCCCGCCGCTCTCTTGAGCCGTCTGCGCGTGCCGGCGTCGGAGCAGCGCGCCGTGGCGCGGGCCGCCCGCGAGCGGCGGCGGTTCGAGCGCGGAGAGGTGCGGCGCTTCACCAGGCGGGCCCGGCGACGGCGCCTCACGGCCCTCGCGATCGCGGGCTCGCTCGTGCTGCTGGCGATCGTCGTTGCCGTCGCCGCGTACTCGCCGCTCATGGCGGTGCGGACGATCGAGATCTCGGGCACGTCCCGCGTCGATCCGACCGCGCTCCAGGAGTCGCTGTCCGACCAGCTCGGCGTGCCGCTGACCCTCGTGGACCGCGAGGCGGTCGGCGAGGTGCTCGGCGCCTACCCCCTCATCCAGAGCTACTCCCTGCAGACGCGGCCCCCGAGCACCCTCGCCGTGTCGATCGTCGAGCGCACCCCCGTCGGCGTCCTGCAGAACGGGACCCGCTTCGATCTCGTCGACTCGGCGGGCGTCGTGATCGAGACCGCCGATGCGGCGCAGGCCGGGTACCCCGCGCTGACCACGCCGTCGGGAGGCGCGACCGGCTCGGCGTTCCACTCCCTCGCCCGCGTCCTGCTCACCCTCCCCGCGGGCCTCGACGGGCAGGTGACCGCGGCGACGGCCACGACGGGAGACGACGTGACCCTGACCCTCTCCAACGGCGCCGTCGTGATGTGGGGAGGCCCGGACCGCTCGGCTCTGAAGGCCGTGGTCCTCGAGAAGCTGATGGCCGCGACCGACCCGGCGACAGTGACGTCGTACGATGTCTCGTCGCCCGCCGCGGCGGTCGTCGCCCGGCGCTGAGGCCCCCCTCGCACCGATCCGCCGGGCGGTTTGCCGAATGCGGGCGTGTCTGTCGCGAGGGGGAGCGGACTCCGCCTACCGTCGAACCCACAACCCCAAATGCATACTCAGCATAACTTTAAGCCTCAACTACAGGTTTAAGGTTCAGCCCGGAGGCCGGACACGTGACTTCAAACCAGAACTACCTCGCCGTGATCAAGGTCGTCGGCATCGGCGGCGGCGGCGTCAACGCCGTCAACCGCATGATCGAGCTCGGCCTCCGCGGAGTCGAGTTCATCGCCATCAACACGGACGCGCAGGCCCTGCTCCTCAGCGACGCCGACGTCAAGCTCGACGTGGGTCGCGAGCTCACCCGCGGACTCGGTGCGGGCGCCGACCCCGAAGTCGGCCGCCGCGCCGCCGAGGACCACGCGGAGGAGATCGAGGAGGTGCTCGCGGGCGCCGACATGGTCTTCGTCACGGCGGGCGAGGGCGGCGGAACCGGCACCGGCGGTGCGCCCGTCGTGGCGCGGATCGCCAAGTCGATCGGAGCCCTGACCATCGGCGTCGTCACGAAGCCCTTCGGCTTCGAGGGCCGTCGCCGCCAGACGCAGGCCGAGGCCGGTGTTGCGACGCTCAAGAACGAGGTCGACACCCTCATCGTCGTCCCCAACGACCGCCTCCTCGAGATCAGCGACCGCGGCATCTCGATGCTCGAAGCCTTCGCGACCGCCGACCAGGTCCTCCTCGCGGGTGTCCAGGGCATCACCGACCTCATCACCACCCCGGGTCTGATCAACCTCGACTTCGCCGACGTCAAGTCGGTCATGCAGGGCGCGGGATCCGCGCTCATGGGCATCGGGTCCTCGCGCGGTGCGGACCGCGCCATCAAGGCGGCGGAGCTCGCCGTGGCGTCCCCGCTGCTCGAGGCCAGCATCGACGGCGCGCACGGCGTGCTGCTCTCGATCCAGGGCGGCTCGAACCTCGGCATCTTCGAGATCAACGACGCGGCCCGACTGGTCCAGGAGGCGGTGCACGCCGAGGCCAACATCATCTTCGGCGCGGTCATCGACGACACCCTCGGCGACGAGGTGCGCGTCACGGTCATCGCGGCCGGCTTCGACGGAGGCGAGCCGGGAGGCCAGGCCCCTGCGGCCATCGCTCAGCCCCGCGCACAGCAGAGCGCGCCGGCGGAGTCGACCTCGGAGCCCGCTCCGGTCGCCGCCGCCGCTCCCGCCGCCGGGTCGATCTGGTCGAGCACCCCGGTCGCCGCCCCCGCCCCGGTCGCCGACCCGTCGTTCGACGACGACGACAGCGACCTGGACATCCCCGACTTCCTCAAGTAGTCGCCGTGTCCGATCCCGAGCTGGCGGAGCGCTGGTCCTCGGTGTCCGAGCGGGTCGCCGACGCGGCCCGCTCGGCCGGTCGCGACCCCGGTGAGATCACCACCATCGTGGTGACCAAGTTCCATCCGGTGCGGCTCGTCCGCGACCTCCTCGATCTGGGCGTCGTCGACTTCGGCGAGAACCGGCACCAGGAGGCGCAGGAGAAGGCGGCCGAACTCACGGGCACCCCCGCGCGCTGGCACTTCATCGGGCAGCTGCAGAGCAAGAAGGCGCGGCAGGCCCGCCGCTACGCCTCGTCGGTCCACTCCGTCGACCGTCTCGCGCTGGTCCCGTTACTGGACGCGGGGGAGGACCCGCTCGACGTCTTCCTCCAGGTCAATCTGACCGACGATCCCGAGCGCGGAGGAGCGGTGCCCGACGACGTCGAGCCGCTCGCCGGGGCCCTCTCCGCCGCCCCGCATCTCGTCCTCAAGGGCGTGATGGCGGTCGCTCCGCTCGGCGAGGACCCGCGCTCCGCCTTCGCCCGGCTGCGCGGCCTGTCCGAGCGCGTCCGCGCCGTCGATCCGTCCGCCACCGCCGTGTCGGCGGGCATGTCGAACGACTTCGCCGAGGCGATCGCGGAGGGCGCGACACACCTGCGAATCGGGTCGGCAATCACCGGCAATCGACCCGCCCGCACGTAACCTCGTCGTGACCCACTAGTGGGAGCAGACACGACACGGAGGACACAGATGGCCAACCCGCTGAAGAAGACGATGGTCTACCTCGGACTCGCCGATGAAGAGGTCGAGTACGAGCGTGCCGACACCGTCGAGGCGGCTCCGACCACGGCGCACCGCGCCCCGGTCTCCCCGGTCCAGCCGGTCCCCCCGGTCGAGCCGACCCCGCAGCAGCCCCGCGCGACGGTCACCCCGCTCCGCAAGCCCACCCCCCAGACCCCGAAGGCGACGGCCCACGCCGAGATGAACGAGATCCTCACCGTCCACCCGAAGCAGTACCGCGACGCGCAGGTCATCGCGGAGAACTTCCGCGACGGCATCCCCGTGATCATCAACCTCTCGCAGATGAGCGACGCGGACGCCCGCCGTCTCATCGACTTCGCGAGCGGTCTCTCCCAGGGCCTGTACGGCCGGATCGAGCGCGTGACGAGCAAGGTCTTCCTGCTCTCGCCGTCGCACATCACGGTCGCCGGCGATTCGGCCTCCGCCGAGAGCGACGCCGACGCGTCGTTCTTCGCGAAGTCCTGACTCCAGGGAGCCCTGGCCCGCGGTGAACTCCGTCCTCTCGCTCCTCGGGAGCGTTCTCTACTTCGTCCTGCTCCTGTACTTCTTCGCCATGTGGGCGAGGTTCGTGCTCGACCTGGTCCGGGTCATCCGACGCGACTGGCGCCCCCGCGGAGCCGGTCTCGTCGCCGCGGAGACCGTCTACACGGTCACCGATCCGCCGATCGCGTTCTTCCGCAGGCTCATCAAGCCCGTGTCGATCGGCCCCATCGCGCTCGACTTCGGCTGGAGCCTCACCATGCTCTGCGTCATCGTCGGCATGTACATCGCGACCTGGCTCCAGGCCGCCTGACGCCCTCGGCGGATCCGCCCCTGCGGCGGATCCACCGTTCGCGCATCCTGAGCGGTGCCTGGATCAGCGCTGGTCCCTGTATCGTTGGCGGCGACCGGACGTTCTCCGCGGTGCTCGCACTGCGCCGCGTTCACGAAGTTGCTAGCTTTAGTCGAACGTTGATAAACGTGTACCTACTTGAAATCGAAGGTGGAAAGCCATGGCGCTCACTCCCGAAGATGTTGTCAATAAGCGGTTCCAGCCGACCAAGTTCCGCGAGGGCTACGACCAGGACGAGGTCGACGACTTCCTCGACGAGGTCGTCGTCGAGCTGCGTCGCCTGAACCAGGAGAACGAGGAGCTGCGCCAGAGCCTCGCCTCCGGCGGTTCCGACGCCCCGCGCGACGCGGCCCCCCGTGAGGCCGCTCCGGCCCCCGTCGTCGACGAGACGCCCGCTCCCGAGCCGGAGCCCGAGCCCGAGCCC
>NZ_JAMRYM010000055.1:0-24932 GCF_023743255.1 Rathayibacter rubneri
CTCGGGGGAGCGGCGCTCCTGCTCGCCGTCGTCGTGCTCGGCGCGATCGACCTGCTCGTCTGGAACCCGCTCGCCAAGGTGCCCGGCACCGACCTCGTGACGATCTACGCGCTGATGGCCGAGCGCGCGGCACCGGCGAGGTGGACCACTCCGATCACCCCCGCGACGAGCGCCAGGGCGACGACCAGCCGCCCGGTCAGCTGCAGCGCGGCGACGACTCCGGCCGGCGCGTTCTCGGGCACGATGCCGCCGGCCGTGAGGGTGTAGCCGATCAGCACGACGGCCGCGGCCGTCAGCAGGCCGAGTCCGCGGCGGGCGAGGCGACGGGGACGGAGGAAGAGCGGCTCCCCCGAGTGCGCGGGCAGCGCCCGGTCGAGGGTGGCGCTGAGCACGAGGGCGCCGAGCACCACGTCGCGGCGGCGCAGTCCCGCCTCGGCGGCGCCGGCGACGTCGGCCCGCCACTCCTCGAGGTAGCGCTCGCGGGCCAGCGGAGGGAGGAGACGGGCGAGCAGGCGCAGCAGCAGGTCGATCACGCGCGGGCCTCCGCTCCGGAGAGACGGCCGGCGGGACGGGCCTTCACGGCCTCGAAGCGCGCGACGGCCGAGCGGGCCGCCTCCGCGCCGTCGCCCGTGAGCTCGTAGAGCCGCCGCCGAGGACCGCTGCGATCGGTGTCCGGCTCCCACGACGAGGCGACCCACCCCGCGCCCTCGAGCCGCTCGAGAATCGGATAGACACTGCCGGCCGGACGGCCCGTGCGCTTGATCACGAGCATCCCCCACACGGACGCGCCGTCGTCGAGGAGGACGCGGAGCACGTCGACCGTGGCGGGCGTGAGGCGGGCGAGCGGGGTCATGCGCGCAAATCTAGCTATGTAGAGATAGAGCGTCAAGGCGGATGCCGCGGCCCCTCGGCAGGCCTTGGACGGGCCGACGACGCCGGAGCGATCACCGGCCGCGTCGACGGCGAGGGCATCGCGGAGCAGACGAGCACGGGCGCGTTCGCGGCGGCGTTCTGCACGACGACGTCGGACTGAGGGCCTGCCCGTCCTCCTGCGTCAGTGGCGTCCGGCAGAATCGCCCTGACAGCGGGAGGCGCTTTGCAGTTCACGATCGACGGAGATCCGTACGAGCTCACGCGGGAGTCGGTGGAGGCTGCGCTCGGCGCGGTCGAACCGGCGGCCGTCACCAAGTACTCGATCGAGGCGCTCGGGCGGCGGTGGCCGGTGAAGCAGGTGCTCGCGGTGGCGACCGGGCTGATCACCAAGCCGTTCGACTCCGCCCAGGCGCGGCGCATCCTCGCGCAGTTGGGCTTCGAGATCCTCGGCACTGATGCCGCGCTCGAGCGCGAGCCCCTCGACGGGTCCTCCCGCTCATTCGACGGAGTGGACTGGAGCCTCGCAGCATCCGATGGCGACTACCTCGAGGCCCGCTCCGGACGACTGCACGTGCCGACCTGTCGGCACGGAGTGACGCAGCCACGTCGGTCGTGGACTGAAGCGGAGGTGCGCGACGCGTGGCTCGCAGCCCCCGATCGCGACCCGCGCGAGCTGACCGATCCCGGATGGTGCTCCGACTGCCTGCTCCTGCGCGGGCAGGAGGACGAGCAGGTCCACTCCACGTCAGCCGCTCCGACCGGCAGCGCCGAGCGTCGAGCGATCGCCGCTGCAGCCGGTGTCGTTCTCACTCCCGGCCTCAGCGGCGGGGCTTCACCCCTCGATCAGACTCTCCGCACGTGGACAGCACCGGCAGCACGAGGGCTGCGCGAGGCGCTCGACGCGGTGCCCGATGCGAGCGGCGGCTTCCGCAGCCGGCTTCTCCTCCAGCTCGCCGATGCACCACGGGCGGTCACCCTCCTCGCTGCTGAGCTGTGCTTCGTCCAGCGGCTTCCCCTCACCAACGTCGGCGCCGAGACGAAGCGGGAGCTCCTCCGCGACATCCTCGCGACGCTGCCCTATGCGCCCGATCTTCCCGAGGAGGTATCGGCGGCCTTCGATGTCCGCGGCATCTTCCACGGCGGGGCAGGGTTCACGCCTCAGATCGCTCGCCACCTGCAGTGGCTGTGCTCGTTCATCGAGCACTGGGACGGTCTCGACCTCGACACCCGCGATGCCGCTCTCGGCGATCCGTGGCTGTTCCGCAAGCAGACGTCCATCGTCGAGCCCGCCTCTCCCGCGATCCAGAACGCCCTGCTCGCGCTGACCTGGCCCAGCGTCTTCGAACGGATCGTCTCCACCGCCGACAAGACGAGGATCCGCGATGCATTCGCACCCGTGCTGACCACGGGCGCCACGAACGATCTCGACCGCGATCTCCTCCATCTGCGTGATCGCCTGGATCCGCAGGGCCGACTCGACATCGACTGGTACCTGCCGCCGTGGAGCACCGAGTGGCGGGACGCCGATCGGAGCGACGCTCCGGCCGCCTGGTGCGTCCCGAGCGCAGCGGTGCTCGGAGACACGATCGGCTACCCAGGAGCGATCGCCGCCGACTTCGGAGCGAGCCGTTCCGTCATCCGAGCGGCCGCACTGAGGCGGTGGGACTGAGCGGAACCGATGCCCGCACTCCTGCAGCGGGTCGATTCGACAGCAGCCGTGCTCACCGGGATGCGTCCGGGCGAGCAGATCCTGGTGCGGGACGATCTCGGTATCCGGGTGGGGACACTGCGGAGCGGACGATGGATGCCCGGCGACCGTGCGCAGCGTTCAGTCCGGTGGGAGGACGAGCGCGTGCCGGAGGAGGCCCTTCCAGAGGCGGTCCTGGCTGCGCTCTCGGAGGAGGCTGGTTTCACCCGCGTCGAACCGCTGTCGATGCCCGCACCCGCACCGCTCGACCTCCGCCTCCCGCGCCCCACGGCCGAGTTCGCGGCCGGTCTCCACTACGACCGGGCCTGGCTGGACGACGTGACCGCGGTCCTCGAGGAGCGGAGGCAGATCATCCTGTTCGGTCCTCCCGGCACCGGGAAGACGTTCGTCGCGCGCGCCCTCGCCCGATTCGCCGCTCCCGCCACGGCTGTCCGGATCGTGCAGTTCCATCCCTCCTACTCCTACGAGGACTTCTTCGAGGGCTTCCGACCCGCGACCGACGCGAGCGGCTCCGCGGTGTTCCGCCTGGCGAAGGGACCGCTCCGCCTGCTCGCGCAGTCGGCGGTCCGCAACCCGGCCGTCCCGCACGTGCTCATCATCGACGAGATCAACCGCGGCAACATGGCGAAGATCTTCGGCGAGCTGTACTTCCTCCTCGAGTACCGCGACGAGGAGGTGTCGCTCCAGTACTCCCCCGAGGAGCCGTTCGCACTGCCCAAGAACCTGTTCATCATCGGCACGATGAACACGGCGGACCGCTCGATCTCGCTCGTCGACGCGGCGATCAGGCGGCGCTTCGCCTTCTTCGAGCTCCATCCGGCCCAGCAGCCGGTGCGCGGGCTGATCCACCGTGTCGAGGGGCGGACGACGCGGCGCGGCGCGCTGCTCGAGACCCTGAACGAGCGCATCGGCGAGACGGACCGCGACTTCCAGATCGGCCCCTCCTACCTCCTCCGCGGCAGTGCCCGGACGGAGGAGGGACTCGCTCGCATCTGGGAGCACGACATCCTGCCCCTGCTCGATGAGCACTACTACGGCCGCCTGTCTCGAGATGAGGTCCGGGCTCGCTTCGGGCTCGACGCCCTCGACCTGACCGCGCCGGTGGTGGACGACGAGATCGACGAGCCGTGACCCGCGTCTCGCTCGAGGAGAACGGAGGCTGGCGGACGTGCGACCTCTCCTCCGAGGTCATCGCCGCAGCCACGTCAGCTGGGCTCGTCGAGTCCCGGCTGAGTCGCACCGGGGTCGAGATCGCCGCAGCGTCGAACAAGGTCGGAGCGGTGCGCTGGGGCGACGACGAGATCCTGGTGCGACCGAAGACTCCGCTCGGGTCGCTGCTGTTCCTGCTCGGATACGCCCGTGATCCGGGTTTCCGCCCGGAGGACGTCGATGCGACGCCGGACGACGACCTCGCGTCCGCCGTCGCGGAGACGTTCGCCCGGCTCGCCGAGCGTGCTCTCGCCCGGGGCGTTCTGCAGGGCTACCGCACCTACGACGAGACCGCGGTCACCGTCCGCGGGCGCATCCGCATGTCCGACCAGGTCTCTCGAGGTGGGCGACTGCTGCCGCTCGAGCTGTCCATCGACGAGTACACGATCGACATCGCCGAGAACATCGTGCTGCGCGCTGCTCTCAGTGCCCTGCTGACGCTGCCCCGACTCCGCGATGCGCTGCGTCGTCGCCTCGTGCATCTCGACGGACGCCTCGACGGGGTCGAGCGACTCCGCCGTGGTGCGCCGGTGCCCGCCGTGCGTCGGAGCCGCCTGAATGCGCACTACGCGCCGGCACTCGCCTTCGCGATGCTGATCCTCGAGCGCCGGTCCCCTTCGAGCGCCGCGGGCGAATCACCTCTCGCCTCGTTCGTCGTCGACATGGCCGGTCTCTTCGAGAGCTTCGTCACGACAGCGCTGCGGGAGGCTCTCGCGCCGCTCTCGTCGGGAGTCACGCTGGCCCAGTACCCCGCGACCCTCGACGAGCGCGGGCGGCAGCCGGTGCGGCCCGACATCGTGCACGTCCGCTCCGGACGCCCGCGGATCGTGGCGGACGCGAAGTACAAGACCGGCGCCTCCCGCGTGGAGGATCTCTACCAGATGCACGCCTACTGCACCGTCCTGGGGCTCCGGGACGGGTGGCTCATCTCGGTCGGGCGGGGCAGGTCCTCGTACTCGGTGCGCGGTGCGGCGGTGGAGCTGCACATCCGTCGACTGGATCTCGCGGCCGCGCCGGAGCGGCTGCTCGAGGAGGTCTCCTCCCTGGCCGCAGAACTGGTCGCCGATCGAGGGCACGTCACCTCAGAGAACGATCACCCGCTCACGCCCTGAAGCGCGACCGCGACGAGGACCCCCGCGAGGAGGAAGGCCGCAACGGCCGCCGCCATCCCGAGCACCGGGACCATCCACCCCTGACGCGACGTCGTCGGCCGGCGGACGACCGCGACGAGCGTCAGCACCGCGAACAGGCCGACCACGGCCGGGACGATCCACGTCGTGACGGTCAGAAGGGCGAAGTCGCACCCGCCGGGGCTCCCGCCGCACGCGTCCATCCCCATCTGGAGGATCAGGACGAGGAACGAGAGGCCGGCGCCGAGGCCCACCAGCAGGACGAGGAGCAGGACCGCCTCGATGCGGCTCGCGAGACGTGCGGGCTCGCGCTCGCCCGGGCGGGGGACGCGCGGGGGCGGATCCGGGTAGGGGTCGTCGGCGTCGAAGGACACGGCACCCTCCCTGCTGAGCGGGCCCGGTCGGGCCCGGGGAGATTCTCGCCCACCGCATACGAAGAAGGACGGATCGCGACTGCCGGCGGATCCGTCCTTCTGCGTGTGCTGCTCCGGGACTACTTGCGGAACATGCGCGCCGTGGTCTCGAAGAGGCCCTTCACCGGGCGCTGCTGCTCGCCCTGCTGGGCGCCGAGGATGATGATGACCGAGGTCAGCGCGGGGATCAGCCACTGGGTGGCCTTCTGCACGCGCAGAGCGGTGGTCAGCTCGGCCGAGTTCTGCGGCGACGCCTCGGTGACGCCCTCAGCGCCCTCCTCGATGTGCTTCGCCTGCTTCGCTCCGGCGAGAGCGGCGGTCAGCGAGGCGGCGCCGGCCAGACCGGTGACGACCGTCTTGACGATCGTGTTGGTGCGGCTCTCCTGCTGGTTCGCGAGGCGGGTCTTGTTCGCGAGGATCAGGCCGATGCCGCCGACGCCGTGGGCGACGATGGCGGCGAGCTGCACGGGCGTCCAGCGGGCCCAACCCACGGACGCGACGCGGAGGCGCTCCGACGGGTCGGACGAGGTGGCCGCGGCACCGTTCAGGCCGACGGCACCCATGAGGGATCCGCCGAACCAGGCGGCGGCGCCGAGGTCGTGGAGGCTTCGGACGAGCGTGTTCCGTGACGGCATGCGTGTCTCTTTCTCTTCTCGGACGACAGGAGGGGGCTGCGACCCCCGTATATGGGTGACGCTACGCGCGGCGTGGGCCGAGCGGTCGGGGCTTGACCTCTCCCTCCGCAGCCGCTCTGGTAGGAGGGCGCGGCGAAGCGCAGCGACAGGAGGAGCGACATGGCGGACCAGGACGAGCAGAAGAGCATCCGCGACGACTTCCACGAGGCCGTGAACATGACGGCCAAGCAGATCGAGAGCTGGCTCGACACGGACGAGTCGAAGGAGGTCGGTCAGAAGTCCGACGGCGGCGAGTCGGTCGGCCACCACAGCGGCCGCCGCATCATCGAGATCCTCGGCACGAAGCAGGCCGACCTCAGCGACGACGACTACGCGCACATGAAGAAGGTCGTCGGCTACGTGCACCGGCACTCGGCACAGCGTCCGGACGGCGACGTCACGGAGACGAAGTGGCGGTACTCGCTGATGAACTGGGGGAACGACCCGCTGAAGAAGTGACGGGATCACTGGCGGGCGACCATGATCGAGGGATGCAGATTCTCGAGGTCGTGGCCGCCGTCATCACCGACGGAAACCGGATCCTCGCGTGCCGGCGCCGCCCTGAGAAGTCGGCCGGCGGCCTGTGGGAGTTCCCGGGCGGAAAGATCGAGCCCGGGGAGACGCCCGAGCAGGCGCTCGAACGGGAGATCGCGGAAGAGCTCGGAGTCGCTGTCCGCGTGGGAAGTCTGCTGAGCGTCGACGACACCGAGGTGGGTTCTCGCGTCATCCGGTTGAGCTGCTGGTGGACGAGCTGCAGGGTTCGGCTCCGCTCGTGAGCACTGATCACGACGCGCTTCGCTGGCTGACTCGGGAGGAATTGTCGAGCTTCGAGTGGGCGACCCCGGATCTTCCGGTTGTGGCGAAGCTGGTCGCCGGGGCCTAGGCCACGGTCAGCAAGGATCAGCACCGGTTCGGGATCCGCTCGAGGGTTGTTCGTCCTCGACCTCGGGGCGAGCACTTGCGGAACCTGCTCTGCGAGCGGCGACCGACGCCGAGACGATGTCGACCACGACATCGACCTCCTCGTGTTCCCAGAATCGGAGGGACACCCAACCCGCTTCCTGCAGCAGGCCGTCGGTATCGCGGTCTCGCTCGCGGTTCGTCGCCACCTTGTCGGCCCAGAATCCGGCGTTCGTCTTCGACACCGTGTGGTGGATCGGACAGCCGTGCCAGAAGCAGCCGTCGAGGAACACCGCGACCCGCTGCTTCGGGAAGGCGACGTCGATGGTGCGTCGCGTCGACCCGGGCACCTTCACCTGCAGGCGATAGCGCAGCCCCGCCGCATGAAGTGCGGATCGCACCCGCAGCTCGACCTTCGTGTCACGTCCGCGATTCGAGAGCATCGACCGCCGGACGCCGTCGCTCGAAGCCCATGACATCGCTCGAGACTACGGGCTGACCTAGCTCCACGGCCCTTTCGCGCCCGGTACCTTTGTCACATGACCCCCCGCCCCATCCGCACCCTCGATCTGTTCGCCGGCGCGGGGGGCCTCACCGCCGGATTCCACGCGGCATCGCCCCGGATCGAGACCGTCGCCGCTGTCGAGTGGGACATCGCGGCCGCGGCGTCCTTCGAGGAGAACTTCGGTCGCGGCAAGGCGTGGGCGGGCAGCATCCAGAGCTGGCTGGCCGAGGCGGACATGCCCACCGACATCGACATCGTGATCGGGGGCCCACCGTGCCAGGGCTTCTCGACTCTCGGCAAGCAGGACGTCGAGGACGAACGGAACGACCTGTGGCGGACCTACGCGGAGACGATCCGTCGCGTCCGCCCGAAGTACTTCGTCGTCGAGAACGTGGCCGCATTCACCAAATCGGCGCAGTTCCTCGAGTTCGAGGCCGCGATTCAGCCCGGTGGGATCCTCGAGGACTACGCCTTCGAATGCCGGATCCTCAACGCTGCTGATTACGGCGCTCCGCAGGCCCGCAAGCGTGCGGTCCTCATCGGACACCGACGAGACCTCGCCGTCCCCGGCTTTCCTGTCCCGACTCATCTCGGCCGTCATCGCACGGTGCGGGACGCCCTGATCACCGAGCACCGGATCTCGTTCCAGACGATCGACGAGCAGGACCTGGCTCCGCGCACGATCGAGTTCGCAGGGAAGATCTTCAAGGGGCCGTTCTCGGGTCTAGAGCTGCACACCGGTAGGAAGTACTCATCCCTCTCGCTCCGGCGTTTCCAGAAGATCCCGGTGGGTGGGAATCGTTTCGACCTGCCGTTCGACCTTCAGGCGAAGTGCTGGCAGAACCACCGCTCGGGGTCCGCGGATGTCATGGGCCGACTCCACTGGGACAGGCCGGCGGTCACGATCCGCACGGAGTTCTTCAAGCCTGAGAAGGGCCGCTACCTCCACCCGGAGGCGATGCGCTCGATCTCCCTGTACGAAGCGGCGATCCTGCAGGGGTTCCCCACCGATTACAAGTTCGTCGGGTCGAGGACCGCGATCGCGAGGCAGATCGGGAACGCTGTTCCGATTCCGCTCGGCGCTGCGATCGCAGGGCATCTCGTCGAAGCGGTGGACGGAAGAACGGCCCCATCACTCACCCCTGTTACTCTCCCTGCACGCAGGGGGGTCTCGACAGCACTCCGCGGCGCGGAACGTGTTCAGCTGTTCTGAGTAATCCCGTCGAAGTCGAAGAGCCGCCTCGCCGCGTCGCCTCCAACGCTCAGCGCACCCGGTTCTAAGCAGCACTCGTCGTCGATATAGGCTTCGAAGATCAGCGTCCAACGAAGGATCAGTGATCTCATCAGCGTCGACATGTTCTACGGAATGTTCGCCCTCTACGCCCGGCAGCACGGGGTCGAAGCGGCAGCGGAATCGATGGCGGGTGTGCTCCCGGCCGAGACCCTCACGGCCCTTCGCGAGAGGTTCGACTCGGACCGCAAGAAGGTTCAGACCGGTGGGCCGGTCATCATCGCCGCGGGTCGGCCGGACTGGTATCCGGGCCCCACACCCAAGGACAAGTTCTGGAACGCGCTTTACGACCAGTTCCAGTCGGAGGGCTGGAACGACGATCGGCTCCTGAGCGTCAACAGGTCATCGGACAAGGTCGTCGCGCACACCGAACGACCCGACAAGTCGACCTGGGGTACTCGGGGTCTTGTCGTGGGCTACGTCCAGAGCGGGAAGACGACGAACTTCCTCGCGACCGCCGCGAAGATGGCCGACCTCGAGTACGGGCTGATCATCGTCCTCTCCGGCATTCACAACGCATTGCGGAAGCAGACGCAGATGCGCCTGGAGGAAGCACTGGCTCGTGTTCCGGCCAAGGACTGGTTCCGCCTGACAGAACTCGATCGCGACTTCAGGCTGCCGTCCTTCGACGCCGCAGCGCTGCTTTCGGGCAACCAGACGGGCGTGGCCGTCGTCAAGAAGAACGCTTCCGTGCTGCGGAAGCTGAAGAAGTGGCTCGAGACCGACGGGGCGCGGACCGCGCTCAAGGAACGGCCGATGCTCGTGATCGACGACGAGGCCGATCAAGCATCGGTCGAGACGAACACGATCAATCCGCTGATCACCGACCTCCTCAAGCTCGCGTCGAAATCGACTTATATCGGTTACACGGCGACCCCCTTCGCGAACGTCTTCATCAATCCTTACGACAAAAGCGATCTGTATCCTCGAGATTTCATCCTGAGCCTTCCGCGACCGGACGGTTACTTCGGGCCGGAGAAGATCTTCGGGCGCGATGTCGTCACCTCCGAGCTCGGGGCGACGGACGAGCCGGAGGACGGCTACGACATGGTCCGGATCGTCCCGGACGAGGACGTAGCGAAGCTCCGACCGGGAACGAAGGACGCCGCCACCTTCGTTCCGGAGCTGACGGAGGAGTTCGCGGACGCACTGGACTGGTTCTGGTTGGCCACGGCCGCACGGCGTGCACGAGGCGACCTCGGTCACAGCTCGATGCTGGTACACACCACCGTGAAGACGTCCGCCCACGAAGCTTTCCGACCCGTGATCGAGGAGTACCAGGCGGCCACTGCCGCGGGGCTGCGCGCTGACGGGTCGAAAACCGAGCAGCGACTTCGATCGCTGTGGGAACGTGAGAGCGCGAGAGTCCCGTCGCCCGACCCGCTGAGGAAGGCTTCGACGTTCGACGAGCTGCTGCCCGCACTGCGACCGGCGGTGGCGGACGCGAGAGTCGTTCTCGACAACTTCCGAAGCACCGATCGGCTCGACTACAACTCGCGACCTTCTCAGGTCGTCATCGCCGTGGGCGGCAACACGCTCTCGCGCGGACTGACACTCGAGGGACTCGTCGTGAGCTTCTTCGTCCGTGCCGCGAGCGCGTACGACACCCTCATGCAGATGGGGCGATGGTTCGGGTACCGGACGGGCTACGAAGAGCTCCCCCGCATCTGGATGACGGAGGAGCTCCAGAACAACTTCCGCCATCTCTCCCGAGTCGAGTACGAGATGAGGGACGACATCGACCGCTTCCAGCGAGAGGACGTGACACCTGAGCAGGCGGCCGTCCGCATCAGCACTCATCCAGCTCTGCGGATCACGGCGAAAATGGGCGCGGCATCGCCCCAATTCGTCTCGTTCGAAGGGCGACGATTCCAGACCCGCTATTTCCACAACCAGGACCCGACGTGGTTGAAGAAGAATCTGGACGCTGCGACACGCCTCCTTGGTGAGTGCGATCGAGCGGGTCTCGAACTCGAGAGAGGAAACACCGGCGCGCGGCTCTTCCGCCACGTGCCGTCAGGGCTAGTGCAGCAGTTCCTCTCCTCGTACTCCGTTCACAGCGCATCGAAGGACGTCGACCCCGCGCTCATGAGCGAGTACATCGCCCGTTGCGTCACTGCCACCGACAAGAGCCTCTCGACCTGGTCGGTCGCGATCGTCGAGTCCCCTCAGGGCCGCGAAGCGACGATCGGGAACCGTTCAGTCCGTCTGGTGACACGCGGGCGTGTGAACGACAAGGAGAACCCCGACCGGGCGGACATCAAGACTCTGATGAGCAAGGAGGACCGTGTTGCCGACCTCCACCTCACGCGATCCGAAGCGCGCCGGACGAAGGAGGAGGATCTGAGGGGTCTCCGTGACACCGACGAGACCGCCCACAGGGAAGGCCTCCTGGTCCTCTACTTCATCGACCCTGAGGCCGGCCAAGGAGGCGGCGTTCGACACGATCGTCTGTCGATGGGTGCGAAGGAGATACCCGTCGGCCTCGGAATCGTCTTCCCTAGCCAATCGTCCGACGAGCTCGTCGTCGCGGCGTCGAAGGTGTCGGTCGACCTGTCGGCGATGGAGATCGAGACGCCCGACGATCGGACAGAAGGAGTCGACGAAGACACCGAGACGGAATCGTCCGAGTGAGTTCGAGATCGTCGACGGCCGGCGCTTGGGCAGTCCTCGGGCGACCGACGGAGAGCCGATTCGAGTCGTACCTCCTGAGAGCAGTCGGAGCGAAGCATGTACGGGCGGCGATAGACGAGGACGGTCATCGACATCTTCTGGTGCCGATCAGAACGAGACCGGACCGGATGCCCGCTGACGGTGAGGCCGTCGCCTTCGACGTCTCGCCCTTGGCCTTCGGTGACGAAACCGGTCTCGTTCTCGACATCGCCTGTCTGGACGTGACAGTGCATACTGAATTCGATCTGCTGATCGACGAGGTGGTCGATTCGATCGAAACACTCGAGACGGCCGGTGCATCGGCTCTGGATGCAGTCGAGCGCTGGCGCCGACTGCTAGCTCTTCAGCGCCCGAAGCGGATCTCCTTTCTCGAGCAGATGGGTCTCGCCGCGGAATTGATGCTTCTCGACCGCGCTCTCGCGATAGACCCGACCTCGGCCGGGGCCTGGCGCGGTCCTTTCCGCGAACCCCACGATTTCGAGTTCGGCGGAGGATGCGTCGAGGTCAAGGCGATGGGCGATTCCACGACGGTCGAGATCCATGGACTCGCTCAACTGGTGGAACACGAGGGTCGGCCTCTTCACCTGACCCTCGTCGAGGTCTTCGAGGCGGAGGACGGAGCAACGATCATCGAGACGGCGCGTAGTATCCGAGACGCGTACGGAGTGGACCTGGCAAAACCCCTCACCGCCGCCCATGTCGATATGGATCACGACGGCGCCGGTTTCGCGCGGTTCGCCACAGGCTTCGTCATCGTCCTTCGGATCACCCCGGACACACCGCACCTGGCAGTGTCGAGCAACGCTTCCCGGGACGATTTCTCCGACGTCAGCTACCGCATTCGCACAGCGGCACTCCTCCCTCACAGTTCGGGACAGGATCTCGACGAACTCCTGAAAGAGGTCCTTCATGCCTGAGTGGTGGTCGCAGCGATTCGCGCCGGAGGGATCAGCTGCAGCCGACGGCATCAAGAAGCAGCTCGGTCAACCCCGACTGGACCCGCTCACGGTCCTCGCGCGCGAAGCCGCTCAGAACACCTGGGATGCGCGAGCGGGCCGGGAAGTGCGGTTCAACATCGACATCTCGCGGCTCGGCGACAGAGCAGAGATCTGGCGCGCGCACTTGCAGTCGAACCTTCCCGAAGCGAGCGGGCTGTTCGGCTCCACTGAATGGACTTCTGAGACGCTGGTCATGACGGTGAGCGACCGGGGGACAGTGGGCCTCGGTGGCCCCGCTCGCGCGGATCTGAGAGTCGAGGAGAACGAGCGACCGGACTTCGTCCAGTTCCTCCGGAACGTCGGTGAACCACGTAACCAGTCGCTGGGCGGTGGTACTTACGGCTTCGGGAAAGGTATCTACTACTCCGTCAGTCGCGCGAGTGCGATCCTCGTCGACACTCATGCCGTCGACCGAAAGGCTGGTCGGCGGGTGATGGGCGCGGCGATGACGCACAAATGGACCGACGGCGACGACGTCTACACGGGCCGCCACTGGTGGGGTGACATCGTCGGTGGAGTGCCGGATCCGGTGACAGGAGACGAGGCGAGCCGCCTGTCCTCCGATCTCGGCCTGCCCGGATTCGCTGAAGGAGAGCACGGAACGGACGTCGTCATCATCGACCCCAGCCTCGGCATGTTCGACCCGGACCGCAGCCGGACGGTGGAGGAAGCGATTGCTTTCCTGCGCTCGTCGATGGTGTGGCATCTCTGGCCGAAGACCGTGGAATCGCCAGAAGGGGTTCTGCGGCTGTCGACGAGTGTCGATGGTGAGATGACTGCAGTGCCCTCCGCGGATCGGATCCCTTCGATGGAGGCCTTCGTCCTGGCTCTCGAGAAAGCTCGTCGCCGAGAGGGTTACAAGTACGAGAGGAAGCGGGCACCGTTCGACGTCGGAACCCTCGCTCTTCAGCTGTCGGAGGCGCAGCCGTCGGACGCGGAGTTCGACGAAGCCCGCCCGTTCGACGGACCACGTCGGCATGTCGCACGAATGCGGAGTGTCGAACTCGTGGTCGACTACTTCGCCGGAGACGAGCACCCGGACCCCCGCTTCGGATACGCAGGTGTGTTCATCGGCTCCGGAGAGGCGGACGAGGTGTTCGGACGAGCAGAGCCGCCGACCCACGACGCCTGGGTATTGGCCGGCCTCCGCGGGACCGACCTCGGCGTCGTCCGCGATCTCGGTCCCTTCCTCCGCAACCACATCCAGAAGGAGATCAATCCGCGACGTCCGTCGAAGTCGTCGTCGGACACCGCAGGGCTTGGTCGGCTGGCAGCGCGGCTGGGTTCGGTGACGCGGAGCTTCTCAGGAACAGGTGCGGGCGCGGACGGCCCGAACGCTTCCACAAGCAGTGGCTCCGGCGGTGAAGGCGGCGGCGCTGGGGGCGCGGGAAGCGGCGCAGGAGGCGCGGGAAGCGGCGGCGCTGGAGGCGGCGGCGGCGGCACCCGTAGGAGGCGAGCCGCAAAACCTCGAGTCCTCGAGGGCCCCGACATCGTCGTGGAGAACAGCGTCGCGCTTTTCCGAGCACTTGTGGAAATACCCGACTCCGAGGAGCGACGCGAGGTGCTCGCGACCGCGCAGATCGTTCTCGAGGGTGGCGGAACGGAGGAGGATCCGCCGGAGGGCGCGGCCGGTCCCGGGTTCCAGTGGCGGAACGACGAGAGCGGCGCGGTCGCCGAAGGTCCCTTGCTGTCCCCGTCGCACGAGGCCACCGAACGGTGGTGGCTGACGGTCAGTGTCGTCGAGGACGCTGTGGTCCGAATTTCTGTGGATTGGAACAACTGACGTGGTCTTCGCCGTAGCTCCCTATAGAACGCCGCGAGCAGGGACGATCACTTGGTCCGTTCCCGACCTGCTCGACGGTGAAACCTGGGTCCCGCTCGGAGAGGAGATCGAAGGCTGGGACCCTTCGATCGACTTGATCATCCGAGGTTCCGTGGAGATCGATCCTCAGGCGATCGAGACCGAGACGGGGCTCACCCTTGCTGAGATGGCGCTTGTCGTTTCCTGGTCCTGCTCCTCGAGCCGGTTCCGAGCCGCAGCACCGCGTCAGGCCCTCGCTCAATCCGGCGTCACGAGCTTCACGGTGACCCTGCCGGGTGACCGGCTGGACGGAAAAGTGGAGGTGACGACCGCAGTCGTCGCGCTTCCTCGCGCCGACGTCGGCGCAGGAACCGCCAGACGTCGCGGCTCCGTGCTCGCGGATCGCCGCTTCACCGTCGCACTAGAGGGCACGGTGGGAATGTTCCCCGTCGAGATCGTCGATTTCGTCAAGACGCGACTACCCAATAAGGCCAGTTGGCATCTCGAGACCTCGCAGGACCTGGACCAGACCTTCCTCGCCGGATTCAGACTTCAGATCAACGAACGAGATACGGAGCTGACAAAAGCCATCGGTTCCCGCAAGCCGAACGAGCGTGAGCGCATGCTCCTCGACGCCCTGGAAGAAGGTGTGCTGGGGCTGCTGCTCGAATCGGCGTCGATGCTTCAACACGAGCTGGCCGAAGAGACGCGGTGGGAGGAGGAGACCGTCGGGTACGTCCTGTACTCGCTTCTGACTCGGGCGGACGATCTCGGGACCGTGCCGACAGCGCCGGCGGAACTGGCGATGTGGCGAGCCGAGATCATGTCGAAGGTACGGGGACTCGGAGTCGGGCGGCAGATCGAATGATCATCTGGCCTAGATTGAGTAGGGCGGTCGCTTCCAGCGAGTGGGAGCGCATCCGGGACGAAAAGGCTGCAGCCGGACACTCGCTTGTCCGCGACGCTCAGTGGCGTGCCATCGGTAATCGTGCAGACGAGTCCGACTTCGGCCGCTTACACGAGCGCTTGACCGAGCTCGCAACGGCGCACGGATTCCCCGAACCAGTCGGGGCGGACACCTATGGACGCTTCGACCGCGAAGCAGCGTTCTTGGTTCGAGATCTGGTGGACGTCCCTTTCGCAGAAGCTGCTGCCGGAGACGTCTGGTCGTTCATCGCGTTCGCAGTTCTACCCGAGGTCACCGAATGGCGCTTCGGCCATAGGAACAAGGAACGTTGGATCGGCACCGATCTCACTCGGCACACCTGGGCTCGTCTCTGGTGGCAGGGAGAAGCGTTCCGCCCAGAGCCGGAACTACTCACGCATCTGTCCGAAAGCGATTTGAACCAACTCTTCGAGAGGCGATCGATCGGCGGCGACGGTCCTCTCGTTCGCGCCCTGGCCCGGTCCTTCATAACGGTCACGGCGGAGCGCCGTGCCATTGTTCGCGACACGACGAAGAGGATCCGGAGGCTCCTCGCCTTCGTGCAGACTTCCGCACTCGAAGCGAAGGAGATCGGATCGCTCGCCGATGAGATCGTCGAGCTCTCGACGGCATTGATCACCGGGAGATCCGCCTCCGAGTCCGACGACCAGCGGAACCTTAGCGGCGCGGGTTCGGTCGCCGTGGTCCCCGAAGAAGAGGTACCAGAACGTTCACTCGGCCTGGTGGAGCCCACCTATCTCGCTTACCACCGACCGGCCGCGCTCTCAGCAACACAGCTCCTCGAGCCCTCCGCTCTCGAGGACATGATTCAGAGCGCCGTCGAGGTAGAGGGTCCGGTACTGCAGTCGAGACTTCGCCGGTTGGTCGCAGGAGCGGTGGAGGATGACACCGTCCTGAGCTCTGCCGATGCTGCGATCAGCTCTGCTATCGAGGTCCTACTCCAGGCCGGTCGGATCGAAGCGGATGATTTCGAGCTCTCGGGCCTCGGTTCACAGAGATCGCTCCGCGTCGTCGGCAGCCCGGCAATCCGAGTGCGGCCGCTTGGCGCGCGTCGGCTGTTGGAGGTGCCGCTCCGCGAAGCCCTCGCGATCGCACGCCTCGCGCCCGAGGGAACCGCGACGAGTCGGATGGAGTATCTATTGAACTTCTACGGGCTCGAAGACATCGATCTGCTGGATCGAATGGTGCTGCTTCAACTGGCGAACGCCTAAGACCACGCACATCACGAATGATGAATGACCGAATGGCGGCTCGGACTGTCTGTGCTATTCGATAATCTCGAATCCGGTAGTTGTCTTCGACACAGTGACGATCGAGAGACTTCCTACCAACTTTCGAAGGTCGTCGGGAAGCCGACCAGGTAGCAGTAGGACGGGAACAACTTCGAGGTTGCAACTCCGAGCGAGCAGGACGTAGTCGAGTACCTGCCCGATCGCCATTCGGACGTGCGATCGGGCTGTCGATTTCTTCGCCTCGACGATCCAGCCACGGGAGGGCACGTAGAGATCCGGCTGCAACTGAACGTGACCGACTCGCAACTTCATCGTCTTAGGCGGAGTTCCTCGGGCGATGAGCCACCGCCCGAACGCGTGCTGCAGCTCGAACTCCGCTCTTGAGACCGACCGAGAGCCCCCGCGCACAGCATCCTTCAGCGAGACTTCGCTGAAGTCCGGTGGCCGCCAATCGAGGATCTCCAGAGGGGGAAGGAGTTCACCGGTCGGTCCCACGAGCTCAAGGTCCGCCTCGACCGGCAGGAGCGAGAAGATCAGTGCCTGTCGAAGTACTCCCTGCCCGTCCGGGACCTCGCGCGAGTGATACGCAGGTGAATCGGGGACGAAAGTTCCAACGTAGGTCACGACCGTGCCATCGACTGCGAAGAGCCTCACGGGAATTCCGTTCTTCTCGGAGTCCCGCAGTGCTCGATTGGCGTGATTGAGGTCCTGGTGGCCCTTGGGTCCCTCACCGGTGTAGAGGAAGTCACCTTCGGGTGTAAGGCCCTCGTGAACGTCGTAACCGTACTTCGACCCCTGAACGGGATCGGTGAAGACGAAGATGTTCCGGCGATTCACAGGCGTTGAGATGCCGCGCCGCCAGTCCCCGCCGAAGCGTGCGTGAAGCTGCCGTCGCAGCAGCTTGTCGCCCGGAGCCAAGTCGAACGCACGGAAACGATCGCGAACCGCGTCCGCCTGCTCATCGCTGAGCTCCCAGCGAGAAGTGCCGATGTCGAGAGTTCCGAAGAATTCCCGGAGAGCATCTCGGATCCGCTTCTCCGGTATGCCGAGTTCGAGAGACAGGTCGGCTGGAGTGAGGGCGGGCATAGGGCCGACCCTAGGAACGGACATTCCGAATGTCGGCGAATATCGCTCGTGTTAGCGAGTCACTCCGCTCCGGACGGCGAACACCGCTCGAGTGTCGACTCGGCACCCGCCCGATCCTCCGCCCCGATCCCCAATCGGTACGTGCTCAGCACCCCCACGAATTGCTCCACATACCCGCAGCGCAACTCCGCCGCCGGCGGCAGCCACTCCCCCGGCCCCGCGTCGCTCTTCGACTGGTTCGTCTCCTCCGACGCGGCGACGAGGTTCGCGGGGTCGTTCGCGAAGGCGAGGCGCTGCTCGTCGGTCCAGGACCAGGCACCGTGGTGCCAAGCCCAGCCGAGGGCGACGACGTGGTCGATCTGGACGAGGCGGGAGGTGTCGGTGCCGGAGGTGAACTGCACAGGGGTGCCGTCGTAGGGGTCGATCAGGAGGCCCGAGAGGACCTTGCAGTCGCGGGTGCCGGGCTTGAAGACGGGGTCGAGGAGGTCGCGGCCGAGGACGTCGTTGCGGGTGTCGCAGCCGTTGCGGTCGACGTCCGACCAGGACTGGCCGAAGAGGTCGCGATCGTAGGGAACATCGGCGCGGCCGTCGTCGGCCGGCAGTGCGGCGACGAGGGCGAGGGCGGGCGACTCCGGAGACGACGGCGCGGGCGACTCCGGAGACGACGGGGTGGGCGCTGATGCAGTGGGTCCAGCGGCGGACGACGACGGCGCCGGAGACGTGAGCCACGGACCCATCGGCGCCACCGACTCCGACACCGCCATCACGGCGAACGCCACGGCGACGGCCGCGACCAGCGCCAGCGTCACGGCGAGCGCGGGCCGACGACGACGGCGGGCACGACGGGGCACACGAGACACACGAGGCGCACGGGGCGCCGGCCGCCGCGCTCCCGGACGCGGCGGCGCGGGTCTGCCTGCCACGCGCCCTAGACGCCCGAGTCGGTGTCGACGGGGGCGTCCGGAGCGGTGGGGCGCGCCGCCGCGTCCCACAGGCGGATCGCCGAGCGGGGCACAGGACCGACGACGTCGACGCGCCAGACGAGGTCGACCGGGGAGCCGGTGGCGCTCTCGTAGGGCAGCACGTGAAGGGGGGTGCCGGGGTCGAAGCGCAGGCGGTCCTGCAGGCGGGCGGGGGCGACGAGGAAGCTCGTGACGCGCTCGTGGTAGCGCTCACCGACCTGCAACTCGGTCAGCACGGTGGCACTGACGGGGGTCATGGGGTCGGGGCGGGTCAGCGAGTCGAGCAGGAAGTCGTCCCAGGGGACGTCGAGCTCGACGCCGTCCCAGTCCTCGGGGCGGCGCAGGGCGTTGAGCGGGTTGGTGCCCATCGGGCGGACGCGGGGGCGGGCGATGGCCTCCTCGTCGCGGGTGACGGAGGCGACGATGTCGGCGAGGCGCGGGGCGGCCACGCGGGTGAGGAGCGACTCGTCGTCCAGGGCGCGCAGCAGCATCCGCCGGGTGTGGTTGGACGAGTGCGGGAGGTCCTCGTCGAGGGCCGAGAGGCCGAAGCCCTGGCCGGATCCGTAGTCGGCGGCCATCTCGCGCACGAGGGACTCGAAGGCGTCGTGGCGCCAGCCACGGCGGACGAGCTGCGCGGTCATGGCGGCGCGCATCCGGGCGACGGCGGCGGTCTCCTCCCCGCTCACCGTGGCGAGGCGCACGGCGAAGGGCATGTGGCCGCGCTCGACGTCGAAGGTCTCGTGCTGCGTCCACACCGGCGGCACGTGCCACGGGCGGTGGATGGCCTTCGAGAGCAGTACCAGCCACTCCACGGCCTGCCGGTGCACGGAGCGCAGGCGCGCGGCCTCCTCGCGGGCGCGGCGGGCGCTCGCACCGAGGTGGGCGAGGCGGGCGCGCTCGAGACGGATCCGCCGCTCGAAGCGCGACCAGCCGGCGTGGTAGCGGGCCAGGGCGACGACGGTGAGCGTCACCCCGGCGACGCCGAGGCCGGCGAGGATCCACCACAGCACGGCCGAGATCGGGTCCGGGTTGAAGGAGCCGTCGGCATCGCGCGCGGCGTAGTCGTTGACCTGCCAGAGGCCGAAGCCGACGGCGAGCGCCAGGGCGATCACGAGGATCCAGCCGACGAGCATCGAGCGGTGGAAGTCGCGGCGGAGGCCGAGGAGCTCTCCGGGGCGCTGCGGGCGGAGGGCGTCGATCTCGCGGACGAAGGTCGCCGCCTCGTCCTCGGCGCGTCGACGCTCGCCCGCGAGGCGATCGAGGAAGCGCCAGACGAAGGAGGTGCTCTGCGCGCCGGCCCAGAGGTCGTACTCGGCGAGGGCGCGGAGGCGGCTCGAGCGGCGCTCCTCGGCGAGGAGCGGGTCGGGGCCGGGGTCGGGCTCGGCGGGGAGCTCGATGCGGACGCGGGCGGGGGTCTCGGGGTCCTCGGCGGGCGAGGCGGTCTCGGCCGACTCGGCGGCGGGCTCCTCGATCCGGGTGCCGTCCTCGGGAGGGGCGAACGGGGCGGGCTCGGGAGCAGCAGCAGCAGCAGCAGCGGGAACCGCCGCCACCGATCCCTCCGCCGCCGTCACCCAGTCCTCGAGCCTCCGCCGAGGGTCCTCCAGGGTCAGCGCGTACCAGTCCACCCGCTTCGGGAACCCGGGCGGCACGTCGTGCCCGGCCGGGCTCCACGCGTCGTCCGGCAGGGCGAGCACGTCGGCGACGCGGCCGAAGACCGGCACGGCTCCCTCGACGGGAGCGAAGCCGGCGTCGCGCAGGTCGGCGCTGCCGTCGAGCGAGCCGAAGACGAGCTCGCGCAGACCGGCCCAGAGCTCGGGCGTGGTACGGACGTGCGCCATGGCGGCAGGGGCGTCGGCCTCGGTGCGGGCCCGGGCCTCGTCCTCCTGCAGGCGCCGCAGGTCGGCGAGCAGCAGCCGGTCGCGCACGTCGAGCACCTCGTCGAACGAGGTGCCGACGACGGCCGAGCCCTGCTCGGTGTGCAGGGCGCGGGTGACGGCGCGGTAGGTGCTCGAGGTCAGGCGACGCAGCGCCCACTTGGGCATCTGCGCGAGCTTGCTCGTCGCGAACACCAGGAAGCGGCCGCCCTGCGAGGCGAGGCCGATGCGGTCCACCTCGGGCAGGGCGAGCTCACCGGCGGCGTCGTAGGTGAGCGCTCCCCCGTCGAGCCGGAGCGCGCCCTCGACCATGCCGTCGACGTAGCCGGCGATGCGGCCGTCCTCGATGAAGGCGGTGCCGGGCGGCGGTGGGCTGACACTGGGGTCGATCAGGAGGGAGTCGGGGCGGGCCGCGTTCTCGAGCACGCCGGCGGCGACACGGCGGCCGAGCGACTCCGTCAGCACCGCGTTGAGGAACACGCGCGAGATCCAGACCGAGGCGCCGCCGTCGCTCTCGCGCGACATCAGCTCGACGCTGCCCTCGCTGACGCCGTTCCAGAGACCGGCGACCGAGGCGAGGTGGGTGAGCGTGAAGCCGGTGAAGCGCTCGTCGTCGCGCACGAAGGCGTCGCCGGACCACGGGCTCGAGCGGTCCTCGGACGAGGCGATGACCACGAAGCCGTGCTCGTGGCTCTCGACGCGCTCGCGCAGCTGGAACGCGGTGGGCGCGCAGATCAGGGTGACGTGGCGCAGCTCCGTCGTCTGGTCGGCCAGGGTCGCGGAGGGATTGGGCAGCGGCATCGAGGTGCGCACCCACGAGCGGACGAGGTCGGCGACCTCGTCCTGCGCCTGGTCGGTCTCGCGCTCGGGCAGCGACGAGCGGAGGGTGATCAGGCGCACCAGGGCGAGCTGCTCCTCGGCCAGGGCCTCGAAGAGGTCGACCGAGATCGCGACCGACTCGAGGTCGGCGCCCACTCCCAGCACCACGGCCTCGATCTTCGGAGGCGCGGAGGGCGAGGTCCTCACGTGCTCGGGCAGCACCCAGAGGGCCTGGCCCAGCAGGCCGGTCTTCGTCCACTGCGCCGCGAGCTCGAGCAGGGTCTCGCCCTGCGCGCCGCTGGGCAGCAGCACGATCGCCGCCTTGCCGTCGGGCCAGAAACCGCCGGGCCGCGGATCCGACTCCACGCTCAGACCCCGGTGTCGCGCGGACCGGTGGACAGGACCGACGAGATCAGCCCCCGCAGGGCGTCGCGGAACTGCTCCCGCATCTCCCAGGTCACCGGGTAGTCGTAGACCGACACCCGGTCGTCCTGCGCCACGATGTCGCTCTCGAACTTGGCGAGCTCGGCCGAGAGGTACGCCTGCACGGCGGTGCGGCGCGACGCGAGGTCGCCCTCGGCGGTGCCGGCGCGCGACGGCTCCGGAGTGGGGGCGCCGGCGGGCAGGGCGCCCGTCTGCAGCCACTCGGCCAGCTCGGTCTCTTCGCCGCGGCTGCCGCCGAGCGACGTGAGCACGCGGTAGGGGACGAGCGGAGCGAGCGTGCCGTCGACGTTGCAGAGCGCCATCGCGATCGCGAGAGACTGCAGAACGACTCCGGGGAAGTCGGCGGGACGGGCGTTGCGCTCGCTGAGCAGCGGGTGCGGGAAGTCGGCGAAGCCGCGCGCCGCCGGGTCCCAGACCGAGAGCTTCGGGCCCTTCTCGCCCTGCGTCGAGTCGACGGCGAGGCGGCCGAGGGCCTTGGCGACGTACCAGCCGCGGATCATCGACTCGATCGCGCGCGGATCCGCCGGAATGCTCTCGCCGAGCAGTCGCGCGCGCTTGAACTTCCAGAACGCCTCGCGGCTGTCCTGGGTGTTCGACTGCGCGAGCCAGCCGCGGGCGATGGGCTCCATCACCGAGTCCATCACGATGGGCTGGTAGGGGAACCCGGACATCGCGAAGACCTCGATGCCGTCGACCTTCTGATCCTGGAACCACGACTCGCTGGTCGCGTCGTCCCAGACGCCCATCTGGCCGAGCACGCCCTTGGTCACCTCGTACATCTCGGTGCCCGCGCGGAACGGGATGGAGCTGAAGACCAGCGAGGTGTCCTCGTTGATCGCCTTGCCGTGCACGGCCCGCAGGAGCGCGGGGTTGAGCTTCACGAGCGGCTCGCTGGCGCCGAGGGCGGCCTGGAGCTGCTCGCGGTAGCGGTCGCGGCGCTCGGCGAAGACGTTCGGCGGCAGCACCTCGGAGTCGAAGAAGCCGAGCAGGTCCTCGCCGATGTAGGCGGCGAACGGGGTGCCGTCGCGCTTCATCCACGCGCGGGCCCGGGCGACGTACGTCTCGGGGTCGGTGGCGAGGTCGAAGGTCGCGCGCTGCGCGGGGTTCGAGACGGCCGGATCCGCGGTGACGGTCGGCTTCCAGGTGCGCGGGTTCGCGACGAGCGACCAGGTCTCGTCCGAGCCCTCGGAGTCGGGGCTGACGCCCACCAGCAGATCGGTGAGGACGCGCAGCACGGCGTCCTGGTACTTGGCGTCGCCGTCGACCGAGGCGCGCACCAGCTTCTGGAACTCGGCCGGGTACTTCTCGGGCTCCACGAGCATCCGCTCGTTCGGCGCCGGGGTGTACTTGCGCGGCACGGTCTCGTCGACGCGGCGGGGCCAGAACTCGTAGGCGTTCTCGCGGTCGTCGATCGTCTTGCGCGCGTTCACGCGCTGCAGGAGCGCGGTGCGCGAGCCGTCGAGGTAGTCGGCGAGCGGGCCGAGGAAGGTCTCGCGCAGCTCGGCGAGCAGAGCCGAGGCGGAGTCGCGGAGAGCGGCCTCGGAGGACCACTCCAGCGCCTGCCCGAGTCGCTGGATCGCGAACTGCACCGCCTCCTGATCGGGGCGGATGGACTGCTGGTTCGCGGCCGTGCGCAGCTCGTCCGAGACGAGGGAGCCGAGGCCGGCCACCCACTCCTCGTGCTGGCGCGCGTCGATCCGCAGCGCGTCGACGGTGCCCTTGAGGCCGCGCTCGAGGCGGCGGAGCATCGCCACGACGACCGGGAGGCCGTCCTGCGCGACGTAGCGCGACACCGTCTCGAGGAGGTGGCCGGGCATCGTGCGCGTCCACTCGTCGAGGCGGCGCTGGCGCGCCTCGCGGTCGCGCTGGAGGAGCCGGGGGCCGGTGCGCGTGTACTCGTTGACGAGGCGGTCGGACCAGGTGGTGATGTCGGCGCCGCCCTGGCGGTCGAGCGACTCCGGACGGCTGAGCTCCTCGTCGGCGCCGCGCTGCAGCTCCGCCTTGATCACGTCGAGCACGGCGGTGTCGCGCAGCGCGTCGGTGACGTCGTTGTGCTCGGCGGTCTCCTCGTTCAGGCGCAGGTCGCGGATGAAGCGCTGGTACTCGCTGTCGGCCGACTTCTCGATGTACTCGCGCTCGGTCATCCGCTCGAACTGCGGGTCCTCCTCGGAGTGCGCGAAGAGCATCCGGTCGATGGCCGAGCGGGCGAAGCGCTCGGCGGAGTACTCGAGGAAGCGCTCGCGGCCCAGGGTGACCCGGCCGAAGCCGATCGAGGAGAAGGGCGGCGAGTGGTGCGCGGGGCTCATGAGCCCGGAGTTGTCGGGCAGCACGTTCGCGGCCGAGCGGGCCTGCCAGTTGCCCGAGGAGTAGGCGATCATGTCGTCCTGCACGCGCTCGTCGATCATCCACGCGGTGAGGCTGGTGGCGACGGCGTCGTAGACGGCGTTCTGGTCCTCGAAGGTGACCTTGCTGTTGCTGCGGCCCACGATGAAGGGGTACGCGGCGCCGACGCGGTCCATCGCGGCTCCGTACGAGGGGGCGACGCCCTTGGTGCGCAGGAGCTCGAGGGTGGCGGCCGAGGGGGTGTCGGTCCAGAAGCCGTTCATCGTCTCCGAGATCGCGGCGAGCGCGTTGCCGGGCATGCCGGCGGTGACGTTCAGCTGATCGAAGACGTCGGGCGCGTAGAGCATGCTGAAGAACTGGTTCGACCACGGGTACTGCTTGGCGGTCGACTTCACGATCTCGATCACGTCGAGGAACTGCCCCGCTCCCGAGCCGCCGGCGACCGACGAGATCACGATGACGATCGGGCTGCCGTCTCCTCCGTCGTCGCGGGCGCGCAGGCGCTGGCCGAGCGTCTGCAGCTCGGCGAGCGACTCGGCGTCGTTCATCTTGCCGATCGCCAGGCGCGCGGCCTGGGCGATCTCCTTGGTGGCGGCGAGCGCGACGGCGCGGCCGACGGCGCGGTACTGGCCCGCGCCCTTCGTGACGTCGACCTTCACCTGGCGGGGGTCGGGCAGCTGGCGCTCGATGTCGTGGCGCATCGCGTTGTTGGTGGCGTGGGCGCTCGTGATCGAGCCGTGCACGATGTCGAACGTCGCGGCGGTGCTGACGAGGCCGCGGTAGTCCTGCCGGGGCAGGAAGGGCGCCTGGTACTCCATGCCGTCCTGCACGGTCGGGGTGTCGAAGTGCAGGAAGCGCCAGGCGGCGGGGATGCCGCCCTCCCAGCCGAGCTGCTGGAGCTTGAGCTCGAGCTGGTACTTGATGCCGCGGAGGGTCTTGCCGCCGGAGCCGCCGACTCCGATGAGAAGGAAGGGTTTGAGCATGACTGCCTGCTTTCTTCGGCGGCGCTGTCAGCGACCGCGGGGCGGAGGGGTACGGGGGCCGGAGCGGC
>NZ_JAMRYM010000056.1:0-24801 GCF_023743255.1 Rathayibacter rubneri
CGTCCGCGGGCGGACCCGGCGCCCGAGAGCGGCGAGCCGGGTGCGGGGCCGGACACGGCGGCCGAGCGCGGCGAGGGCGGGATGCATCGTTCCAGGATAACCAGACGGCTCCCTGGCGCCCGCGGCCGCTAGGGGGCGTCGACCACGGCGAACGCGCGCACGGGGAAGGTCCCGAATCCGCTGACCTTCGGCGGCACCGCGGTGAAGCGCGCGCCGGACGCGGGCAGCTCGGACAGCCCGGTCAGGTGCTCGACGACGTGCACCCCGGCCCCCAGGAGGAGCGAGTGCGCGGGCCGGGTGCCGATGCCCTGCGCGTCGTCGATGTTCAGGGAGTCGATGCCGACGAGCACCGCACCGCCCGCGACGAGCACCCGCGCGCCCTCCTCTGTGAGGAAGGGCGCGTCCGTCGCGTATCCGGGCGCTCCGAACAGCGCGTCCCAACCCGTCGAGAGCAGCACGGCCGCACCGCGGACGTCGAGGCCGTCGAACGCCTCCGGCCCGATCGCCCGGTCGCCCCGCGCCGTCACGACGACGGCCGGCAGGTCGACGAGCGTCGCCAGATCGAGCCCCGCCAGGTCGGTGCCGCCCTCGTAGCGGTGGAAGGGGCTGTCGAGGTAAGTGCCGGTGTTGCCGATCATCTCGATCACGTCCAGCGCGAACTCGGTGCCCGGGGCGTAGGAGGCGCGGGACGCCTCACGGGTGAGATGCGGCCGGATCCGCGGCGCGGGCAGCCCGGGATAGGTCACGAGGCCGTCCGAGACGGTGTGGCTGAGGTCGACGAAACGGCGTGCGGAGGAGGTCATGCGGCGATCCTCGCAGTGGCAGGATCGCGCTGTCGCACGAGATCCTGCCACTGCTCCCGCAGTTCGGGTCAGACCCGTCGGCACGCCGGCCGACCCGGCCGGAGGCGCTCAGCGCTTGGGCAGCGCCGCCGACAGGTCGGCGATCAGGTCGCTCGCGTCCTCGATGCCCACGGAGAGGCGCACGAGCGACTCCGAGACCTCGAGCGGCGTGCCCTTGACCGACGCGTGCGTCATCTCGCTGGGGTAGCCGATCAGCGACTCCACCCCGCCGAGCGACTCGGCGAGCTGGAACAGCTCCGTCGACTCCGCGAACTTGCGTGCGGCCCGCGGCGTCGCGAGTTCGACCGACAGCATGCCGCCGAAGCCCGACATCTGGCGCTTCGCCAGCTCGTGGCCCGGGTGCGTCGGCAGACCGGGGTAGTGCACGGCCGTGACGGCCGAGTGCTCGGCCAGGAACTCGGCGACCGCCTGCGCGTTCTTGGAGTGCCGCTCCATGCGCACCGCGAGCGTCTTGATGCCGCGGACCGTGAGCCACGCGTCCATCGGGCTCGAGATCGCTCCGACCGCGAACTGCAGGAACGCGACCTTCTCGGCCAGCGGGCCGGAGCGCAGCGCCAGCGCGCCGCCCACCACATCGGAGTGCCCGCCGAGGTACTTCGTCGTCGAGTGCACGACCACGTCGGCACCGAGCGCCAGCGGCTGCTGCAGCGCCGAGGAGGCGAAGGTGTTGTCCACGACCACGATCAGGTCGTGCGCGTGGGCCAGGTCGGCCAGCTCCGCGATGTCGCTGATGGTCATCAGCGGGTTCGACGGCGTCTCGACCCAGAGCATCCTGGTCTCGCCGGGGACGATCGCGCGCTGCACCTCGCGCAGGTTCGACATGTCGACCGCGGTGTTGCGGATCCCCCACGCCGCGTGCACCCGGTCGATCAGGCGGTGGCTGCCGCCGTACGCGTCGTTGCCGAGCACGATGTGGTCGCCCGGAGCGAGCGCCGCGCGGATCAACGTGTCCTCGGCCGCGAGGCCCGAGGAGAAGGAGTACGCGACGTCGGCGCCCTCGATCGACGCGATGAGCTCCTGCAGGGAGTCGCGGGTCGGGTTCGCCGACCGGGCGTACTCGTAGCCGCCGCGGAACCCTCCGATGCCGTCCTGGACGAACGTCGAGGTCATGTAGACCGGCGGGACGACGGCGCCCGTGGTGGGGTCGAACTCCTGTCCGGCGTGGATGGCGCGGGTGTCGAAGTGCTGCTTCTTGGGCATGAGCGTGCTTTCCGGATCGAGAGGGGGGTGCGGAGTCGGGAGGGTGGGTGCCGGCTACCCGGTGGCGAACGACAGCAGGTCCTGCCGCGTGATGACGGCGACCGGCTTGCCCTCGTCGGTGACGAGGAGCGCGTTGTGCTCGGTGAGCGCCGCGCGAGCCGCCGAGACGCTCTCGCCGAGCCCGATCAGGGCCAGCGGGGCGCCGGCGGAGGGGCCGAGCGGGTCGGTCATCGACGCGGCCCCGCTGAAGACGCGGTCGAGCAGCTCGCGCTCGTCCACCGCTCCGACGACCTCGCCCATCACCACGGGCGGCTCGGCCGTGAGCACCGGCAGCTGCGAGACGCCGTAGGTGGTCATGATCTCGATCGCGTCGCGCACGGTGTCGCTCGGGTGCGCGTGCACCAGGTCGGGCAGCTCGCCGGTCTGCGGGTTCGCGGCGCGGGCGCGGAGCACGTCGCGCACGGTGTCCTCCTCGCGGTGCTCGAGGAACCCGTAGGAGCGCATCCAGCGGTCGTTGAAGATCTTGCCGAGGTAGCCGCGGCCGCCGTCGGGCAGGAGCACGACGACCACGTCGTCGGGGCCGAGCTCGGCCGCCGCCTTGAGCGCGACCGAGACCGCGAGTCCGCTGGAGCCGCCGACGAGCAGCCCCTCCTCGCGGGCGAGGCGGCGGGTCATCGCGAACGACTCGGCGTCGCTGGAGGCGATGATGCGGTCGACGACGCCCGGGTCGTAGGCGCTGGGCCAGAAGTCCTCGCCCACGCCCTCGGTCAGGTAGGGGCGGCCGCCGCCGCCGGAGTAGACCGAGCCCTCGGGGTCGGCGCCGATGTTCTGCACGCGCCCGCCCGAGACCTCCTTGAGGTACCGGCCGGTGCCGCTGATCGTGCCGCCCGTGCCCACTCCGGCGACGAAGTGCGTGATGCGGCCGGCGGTGTCGCGCCAGATCTCCGGGCCGGTCGTCTCGTAGTGGCTGAGCGGCCCGTTGAGGTTCGCGTACTGGTTGGGCTTGAACGCCCCCGGGATCTCGCGGGCGAGGCGGTCCGAGACGGAGTAGTAGGAGTCGGGGTCCTCGGGGGCGACGGCCGTGGGGGTCACGACGATCTCGGCCCCATAGGCGGTGAGCACGTTGCGCTTGTCCTCGCCGACCTTGTCGGGCAGCACGAAGACGCAGCGGTAGCCGCGCTGCTGCGCGACGAGCGCCAGGCCGATGCCGGTGTTGCCGCTCGTGGGCTCGACGATCGTGCCGCCGGGCTTCAGCAGCCCGTCGCGCTCGGCCGCGTCGATGATGCGCGTGGCGATGCGGTCCTTGGAGGAGCCGCCCGGGTTGAGGTACTCCACCTTCACGAGCACCGTGGCCTGCACTCCGGAGGCGACCGGGCCGAGCTTCACGAGGGGGGTGTCCCCGATGAGGTCCAGCACCGACTCGGCGTAGGCCATCCCGGTGTCCGGGCGTGCTGGCAGGGCTCGATCGAGGGTCATGGGAAAAGCGTAGCAACCGGTCCAGGACGTATGACGGGAGCCCGGGAACCCATCGGGCGCGCCCGCGGAAGCCCTCTGCCGCGATCCTGCGCGGTGCCCTATCGTGGGGGTCCGCGACGCTGCCGGCGGTCGCGCGAGACGCCCCTCCCGACGTGCGGAACGGACCCCGATGACCACTCCGATCGCCGCCGTTCCGCGGCGTCCCGCCGATGGCCGCCTCCTCCGGCTGCTCGGCCCGGCCATGGTCGCCGGAGTCGCCTACCTCGATCCGGGCAATGTCGCGAGCAATATGACGGCGGGTGCCCGCTTCGGCTACCTGCTCGTCTGGGTGGTGGTGCTCGGCAACCTGATGGCCTGGCTCATCCAGTACCTCTCGGCGAAGCTCGGGCTGATGACCGGCCGGAGCCTGCCCGAGCTGCTCGGCGACCGGCTCCGGGGCCGCTGGGGCAGACGCGCGTACTGGGTGCAGGCCGAGATCGTCGCCATGGCGACCGACCTGGCCGAGGTGATCGGCGGGGCGATCGCCCCGAACCTCCTCTTCGGCCTGCCGCTGCTCGCGGGCGGCCTGCTCACCGGAGCGGTCTCGCTGGCGCTCCTGCTCATCCAGACCCGCGGCGGCGCCCGCCCCTTCGAGCGCGTCATCACGGCGCTCATGGTCGTCATCGCCGTCGGGTTCACGATCGGCGTGGTCGTCGATCCTCCGGACGCCGGCTCGGCGATCGCCGGGCTCGTGCCGCGCTTCGAGGGATCGGAGTCGGTGCTGCTGGCCGCGTCGATCCTCGGCGCGACCGTCATGCCGCACGCCATCTACGCCCACTCCGCACTGGCCCGCGACCGCTTCGGGCGGGTCGACGGCGTCGGCGCGCGCCGGAGGATCCTCACCGCGACCCGGATCGACGTCACCGTCGCCCTCGCGATCGCCGGCACCGTGAACCTCGCGATCCTCCTCCTCGCCGCGCACTCGCTCGCCGGAGTCGCCGGCACCGACAGCCTCGAGGGGGCGCACGCCGCCATCGGAGCCGCGCTGGGACCGGTGATCGCGACCCTGTTCGCGGTCGGGCTCCTCGCCTCCGGTCTCGCCTCGACCTCGGTCGGCGCCTACGCCGGCGCCGAGATCATGCACGGGCTGCTGCACGTGCGGGTGCCGCTCGTGACCCGGCGGCTGGTGACGCTGATCCCGGCGCTCGTCGTGCTGGCCGTCGGCTTCGACCCGACCCGCGCCCTCGTGCTGAGCCAGGTGGTGCTGTCGTTCGGCATCCCGTTCGCGCTCGTGCCGCTGGTGGTGCTGACGCGCGACAAGGCCCTGATGGGCGACCAGGCCAACCGCTGGTTCACCACCCTCGGCGCGATCCTCGCCGCGGTGTTCCTCATCGTGCTCAACGGCCTGCTGCTCTGGCTGACCTTCGCGGGCTGAGGTCCGAGTCCGCTCGATCCGGGCCGGAGGCTGCCCGCCCTCCGCGTTGATCCGATCCGGAGGCTGTCTCGTTATCCTCTGAGAGCGCCTCACAGGGCGCCTGCGCCGCTCGACGGCGCCACCGCCCCCGGATGGAACGAGAGAACGCCGCCGTGCCCAAAGACACGATGTCCGCCAAGAACCGCGCCCGCCAGGAGAAGGTCGAGGCCTACAAGCGCGAGCAGGAGCGCAAGAAGCGCAGCGGCCGCATCTGGATCATCACGCTCACGTCGCTCGCGATCCTCGCCGTCGGCGCCATCGTCGCGGTCACGGTCATCGGCAACCAGCAGATCGTCGAGGCGCGGAACATCGACGGTCTGCAGACCTTCGAGAACGAGGCCGATCACGTCACCGGCGCAGTCGAGTACGAGCAGACTCCCCCCGCGGGCGGACCGCACAACGCCGTCTGGATGAACTGCGGCGTCTACGACCAGCCCGTCCCCAACGAGAACGCGGTGCACGACCTCGAGCACGGCGCCGTCTGGGCGACCTACGACCCCGCGCTCCCCCAGGCCGACGTCGACGCGCTGATCGCCGCCCTCCCCGACACCTACACCGTCGTCTCGCCCTACGAGGGCCTCGAGTCGCCCATCGTGCTCAGCGCCTGGGACGCCCAGGTCGCCCTCGACTCCCCCGAGGACCCGCGCATCGACGCGTTCGTCGAGCGCTTCTGGCAGGCGTCCACCGCACCCGAGCCCGGAGCCCCCTGCACGGGCGGCATCGACGCCCCCGGCAAGCAGTGACGGACGGATCCACCGGGGCACCCCGCGGGCGGGGCCGCCTCCTCGTCGCCGCGGTCGCCGTCGTCGCCCTCCTCCTGGGCGCGGCCGGCGGCTACGTGATCGGCTCCCTCGCGCCGTTCGCGCCCGACGCGACTCCGTCCTCGACGAGCGCCGAGGCGGGCTTCGCGCGCGACATGCAGGTGCACCACCTCCAGGGCGCCGAGCTCGCCCTGATCGCTCATGAGCGGAGCACCGACTCCGAAGTGCTCACCGTCTCGAAGGACATCCTGCTCACGCAGCAGCAGCAGGCCGGCCAGCTGTTCGGCTGGCTCGTCTCCTGGGGACTGCCGCAGGCCTCCCCCGAGCCGTCGATGACCTGGATGGGCCGCCCGACGCTCGAGGGCGCCGCCGACGAGCACTCGTCGATGGGCATGGGCACCGAGCAGGACGTCGTTCCCTCGAGCATGCCCGGCCTCGCCACTCCCGAGCAGATCGCCGAGCTGACCGCGGCCTCGGGGCGCGACCTCGACCGCCGGTTCCTCGAGCTGATGATCGCGCACCACCGCGGCGCGATCGACATGGCCGAGGCGCTGCTCTCGCGCAGCCGCGACCGCGTCGCGACCGACTTCGCCACGTCCGTCGTGAAGGCTCAGGAGGCCGAGATCTCGCTGATGGAGCAGATGCTCGAGGACCGCCCGGCGGAGTGACCGGCGCCGGTCGTGACGTCGCCGACTAGGTACAACAACCGTGTTGTCGTCGCCGCCGGCGCGAACTAGCGTGAGTCGGCCCCGCTTTCCGGGGACATCCGACGAACCGCACGGGGGCACCGCCATGACGACCAGCACGAACAGCACCTCCTGGCCGCCTCCGCTGCCCTCCGCCCGCCGCCCCGCGGACAAGAAGCGCCGCACCGTCCCCCTCTGGGCGCTGGTCTGGTCGTCGGTCGGCGCCCTCACCGTCGGCTCGCTCCTGGGCACCGGCGCCGCCGGCTCCGGCAGGGCCGGCGTCCAGGAGCAGCTCGACGCCGCCACGGAGCAGCTGGTCGCGTCGCAGGACACGCTCGCCGAGCAGCAGGAGGAGCTCGCGACCGCCGTCGCCGACCTCGCCGCGGCGACGTCCTCCGCCACCGGCCTGCAGTCGAGGATCGACACGCTCACCGCCGAGGCGTCCTCCTTCGCGACCACGATCACCGAACGCGAGACGCGCATCGCCGAGCTCGAGTCCGCCGCCGCCTCCGCAGCGGCGGCTGCCGCTGCCGCGCAGGCCGTCGTCGTCCCCGCACCGGTCGCAGCACCCGCCGCGCCCGCGGCCGCCGTCCCTGCACCCGCCGCCCCTGCACCCGCGGGCGCATCGGCCTACTACGAGAACTGCACCGCGGTCCGCGCCGCGGGAGCCGCTCCGATCCGCACCGGCGACGCCGGCTACAGCCGGAAGCTCGACCGCGACGGCGACGGGATCGCCTGCGAGTGACCGGCCTCGCGGCCTGATCCCGGCCCCGGCCCAGGAGCGGACGCCCGGCGGGTCGGCACCCGGCCTCAGGCCGTGATGGTCGTCTCGGCCTGCTGCGCGTAGAGCGAGGCGTAGAGGCCGTCGAGGGCCAGCAGCTCGCCGTGGGTCCCCGACTCGACGATCCGTCCGGCGGCGACCACGTGGATCACGTCGGCCGAGACGACCGTCGAGAGGCGGTGGGCGATGGCGATGGTGGTGCGACCGCGGGAGGCGTCGTCGAGGGCGGACTGCACGACCCGCTCCGAGACGGTGTCGAGGGCGCTCGTCGCCTCGTCGAGGATGAGGACGGCCGGGTCCTTCAGCAGCACGCGCGCGATGGCGAGGCGCTGCTTCTCGCCGCCGGAGAGGCGGTAGCCGCGCTCGCCGACCAGGGTGTCGTAGCCGTCCGGGAACGAGACGATCGTCTCGTGGATGTTCGCCGCGCGGGCGGCCGCCTCGAGCTCCTCCTGCGTCGCGTCGGGGCGGGCGTAGCGGAGGTTGTCGCCGATCGTCGCGTGGAAGAGGTAGGTCTCCTGGCTGACGATGCCGATGTGCGAGACGAGCGACTCCTGCCGCAGCTCCCGGACATCCGTGCCGGCGAAGCGCACGGCGCCCCCGGTCACGTCGTAGAGGCGCGGCACGAGGTACGAGATCGTCGTCTTGCCCGCGCCGGAGGGACCGACGAAGGCCACGAACTGACCCGGCTCGATCGAGACGGAGACGTGGTCGAGCGTGGGCCGCGCCTCCTCGGTCTGGTCGGGGTAGCGGAACACGACGTCGTCGAGCTCGACCCGGCCCAGCTCGCCGTCGACCTCGCGCGCGCCGTCGCGGTCGGTGATCGCGGGGCGCAGGTCGAGGTACTCGAAGATGCGCGCGAAGAGGGCGCCGGCGGTCTGCAGATCGAGTGCCACCCTCATGAGTCCGAGCAGCGGCCACATCAGGCGGGCCTGGACGGTGGTGAAGGCGACGACCGTGCCGGCGGTGACCGTCGTGCCGCCGAGGATGAGCCACGCGGCGGCGAGGTAGACGACCACGGGGATCACCGAGAGGAAGATCTGCACGGTCGCGAAGAACCACTGCCCGGACATCTGCTGGCGCACCTGCAGGTCGATCTGGCGCCCGTTCTCGTCGGCGTACCGCGACACCTCCGACTCCTGGCGTCCGAAGCTCTTGGCGAGCAGGATGCCCGAGACGCTCAGGGTCTCCTGGGTGATCGCCGTCATCTCGGACAGCGACTCCTGCGTCTTCGTGGCGATGCGCGCGCGCACCTGGCCGACGCGGCGCTGAGCCACCACGAGCACCGGCATCAGGACGAGCGCGACGATCGTCATCTGCCACGACAGCAGCAGCATGGCGACGACCGCGGCGATCACCGTGACCGTGTTGCCGAGCACGCTCGACACCGTGTTGGTGAGCACGCTCGCGACGCCGCCGACGTCGTTGGCGAGCCGCGACTGGATCACTCCGGTGCGGGTGCGGGTGAAGAAGCCGAGCTCCATCGCCTGGAGATGGCGGAACAGCCGGATGCGCAGCTCGCCCATCACGGAGTTGCCCACCGTGGCGGTCAGCAGCGTCTGCCAGACGCCGAGCACCGCGGAGAGCACCCAGACGAGCACCATGATGCCGACGAGCTCGAGCAGGACAGGGAGGTCCGGAGTGCCGTCCGGCGGGAAGAGGCCCCGGTCGAACGCCAGCTGGGTGAGCAGCGGCGGCACGACCGTGAGGGCGGCGCCCACGAGCACGAGGACGACGGTGAGCGTCAGCTTGGGGCGGTGATCGCGGAACAGATCGGCGATGCGCCGCAGCAGGTGGTCGATGCGGGGAGCGTCCTCGTTCTGCTTGCGCTGACGGTCGGGGTCGCTGCTCGAGATCTTCCCCCGCACCGCTCCCGGACGCATGCCGCCGCTCGCCGCCACGTCGCCCATCCTGCTCATCGCTCGACCATAACCCCGGCCGCCGACACGTTCTCCCGCTTCCGCCCAGGGCGGATCCGTGCTTGCGGAGGCGCGCTGATCAGCGGGCCGGGAACCCGCCGCCCCGTGCTGATCGAGCAGCGCAGCAGGGGCGCGTTTCGAGAGTCCGCTCCCGGCAGCGGGGCCGCTCCCGAGGCACGGAACGCCGAACGGCCCGGGCCCCTGCTGAGCAGGAGTCCCGGGCCGTCCGACGGTGGAAGTGATCAGCCCTTGGTCGCGCCGGCCAGCAGGCCGCGGACGAAGAAGCGCTGGAGGGCGAAGAACACGATGAGCGGCACGATGATCGAGATGAACGCGCCCGCCGTGAGGAGCTCCCACGACTGGCCGTACGAGCCCGACAGGTCCTGCAGCGCCTTCGTGATCGGCAGTCCCTGCCCGGAGGTGAAGACGGTCGCGACCAGCAGGTCGTTCCAGACCCAGAGGAACTGGAAGATGCCGAAGGACGCGATCGCCGGCACCGAGAGCGGCAGGACGATGCGGAAGAAGATCTGGCCGTGGCCGGCTCCGTCCACCCGCGCCGCCTCGATGACCTCGCCCGGGATCTCCGAGATGAAGTTGTGCAGCATGAAGATCGCCAGCGGGAGCGCGAAGATCGTGTGCGCGATCCACACCTTCGCGTACGAGCCGTCCAACCCGTTCACCCCGAGGCCGGGGAGGATGTAGAGGTTGCCGATGCGCAGTCCGTCCGAGAACAGCTGCAGCAGGGGCACGAGGGCCATCTGGATCGGCACGATCTGGAGCGAGAACACCAGGACGAAGAGCGTGTTGCGGCCCTTGAAGTCGATCCAGGCGAACGCGTAGGCCGCGAGGCTCGCGATGGTGATGGGGATGAGCGCCGCGGGCAGCGTGATGACCAGCGAGTTCACGAACGCCTTGCCCAGCGTCAGGCTGTCGCCCGAGTTGAGCGCGTTCGCGTAGTTGTCGAGCGTGAAGCCCGGGTTGGCGAAGATCGTCCACCAGCCGGTCGTCTTGATGTCGTTCGCGGGTCGGAACGACGAGATGAACAGGCCGAGGGTGGGGATCGTCCAGATGGCCGCGATGATCGCGGCCGCGAGGGTCGCTCCGCGCGAGGTGGTCGCCTTGCGGACCTTGCCGCTGGCCGTCTCGATCTTCGACTCCCCGCGCGCGAGGCGTCGTTCGGTGGTGCGGTCGACCGGGACCTGGATCGGAGTGGGCGTGACGCTCATCGGATCTCCCTCTGCTTGGCGAGCTGGCGGGCGTTGTAGACGACGATCGGCAGCACGAGCAGGAACAGGATGACCGCGAGGGCCGCGCTGTAGCCGCTGCGGGCTCCGAGCTGGAACTGGCGCACCATCTCGAAGGCCAGGACCGTGGTGTCGGAGCGGCCGCCGGTCATCGCCGAGACGATGTCGAAGACCTTGAGGGACGCGATCGAGATGGTCGTCAGGACCACGACGATCGACGAGCGGATGCCCGGGACGGTCACGTTCCAGAACGACTGCCACGCGTTGGTGCCGTCCAGCGACGCCGCTTCGAGCTGCTCGGCCGGGACGCCCTTGATGGCCGCGGAGAGCACGGTCATCGCGAAGCCGGCCTGGGTCCAGATCAGGACGACGACGAGGAACAGGGTGTTCCAGGGCTCCAGCCCCAGCCAGTCCACGGGGGTCGCGCCGAACGCGGTGAGGATCCCGTTCAGCACGCCGATCTGGTCGCCCTGCCGGACGTCGTAGAAGAACTTGAAGATGATCGACGCGCCGACGAACGAGATCGCCATCGGCATGAAGACCAGCAGCTTGAAGAACTTCTCGCCGCGGCTCTTGTCGATGAAGACGGCGTAGGCGAGGCCGATGGCCGTCGCGGTGATCGGGGCGAGGAGCACCCAGACGACCGTGTTGAGGAAGGCTGTGATGCCGTCGGGGCTCGTGAAGACCCAGACGAAGTTGTCGAGCCCGGCGAAGCCGGAGCCGTCGTTCTTCATGAAGGCGTTCAGCGCGGTCGTGATCGTCGGGTAGATCAGGCCGATCAGGATGAAGAACGCGGCCGGAGCCATGAACGCGACCAGCTGCAGTCCGTAGCCCGCGCCTTTGCGGGACCGGAAGTCGAGCAGGAACAGCGCGCCGCCCAGCACCGCGGCGACGACCGCGACCCACATGACGGAGTTGTAGAGGCCGAACGCGAGCAGCAGCACGACCGGCAGGAGCACGGTCACCGCGAGGCGGAGGATCGTGTAGCCCGTACCTCGGCGGGGCGCGATCTCGACGAAGAACAGGATGATCGCGACGACGGCCGCGAAGGCGAGGAGGATGATCGGGATCTGCGCGAGCGGGGGGATGCTCGCGAGCCACTGGAAGAATGCGGACATGGACGCCCTTTCGAGTGCGACTCTGAACTCAGCTGAAGCCTAGCGAGGACGAGGGCCGCCGCCCAGTGAGCGGCGGCCCTCGTCCTCGTTGCCGCTAGGAGGTGTATCCGGCCTGGATCTCCTCGAGGACCTGATCGGTGCTCGAGCCGTCGATCCAGTCGACCATGCCCTTCCAGAAGCTGTCGGCACCCACGGACTTCGGCATGAGGTCCGAGCCGTCGAAGCGGAACGTGGTGTCCTCGCTCTGCAGGATGGCGATCGAGTCCTTCAGGATCTCGCTGCCCGCGTTCTCGGCGTCGAGTCCCTTGTTGGCCGAGATGACTCCACCGAGCGAGACGCGGCTGTTGGCCCAGTCGGCGCTGGCCAGGTACTCCTGGACCTTGGCGGTGTCCTCATCGTTCGAGAACGCGGCGACCATCTCGCCACCACCGGTGACGGCCTGCGGGTCGTCGGCCGAGGTCGGCGGGGTGAGGAAGGCCCAGACGTCGCCGTCCTCGGACACGTCGGCACCGGCCGAGATCAGGAAGCCCTCGAAGAACGAGGCCTGGTGGGTCAGCGCGCAGGTGCCGTTGGCGATGTTCTGCGCGACGTCGCCGAACGCGGTCGAGTTGATCGACGAGACGTCGCCGTAGCCCGCGTTGACGAGGGTCGGGTCGAGGAGGATCGATCCGACGGAGTCGAACGCGGCCTTGATCTCGGGGTCGGTGAACGGGGTGTCGCCCGCGACCCAGGAGTCGTACACGTCGGGGCCGGCCTCGCGGAGGACGGCGTCCTCGATCCAGTCGGTGCCGGGCCAGCCCGACGCCTCACCGGAGTTGAAGCCCGCGCACCAGGACGGTCCGCCGGTCTTCTCGGCGATCGTCTTGCCGAGCGCCTCCATCTCGTCCCACGTGGTGGGGACCGAGACGCCCCACTCGGCGAACTTGGCCGGCGAGTACCAGATGTAGCCCTTGACGCTCGCCATGAGCGGCGCGCCGTACTGGGTGCCGTCGACCTGGCCGTACTTCTGCCAGTCCTCGGACCAGTTCTCCTGCACGTTGGTCAGGGCGCCCTCGGGCAGCTCCTGGACCTTGCCGGAGGCGACGGTGTCGGCGAGCAGACCCGGCTGCGGGAAGATCGCGAGGTCGGGGGTGTCGCCACCCTGGACCTTGATGCCGATCTGCTTCTCGAACTCCTTGTCGCCCGTGTACTTGATGTCGATGCCCGACTCCTCCTCCCAGTCCGCCCAGGACTGCTCGAGGAGGGTGGCCTCGTCACCGTTGATGGTGCCGTAGACGTTGACGACGCCGTCGGCGTTGCCGACGGAGTTGCCGGAGCCGCCGCCGGCGTTCGGGTCGTTGGGGTCGCTCGTGCCGGAGCAGCCGGCGAGCGCGATACCGGCAGCCGCGAGAACGGCGACCGGAAGGGTGATACGGCGGTGCAGGGATGACCGCATGGTTCCTCCTCATTGAGTGGTGGTTCAGCCGAGGGCGGGGCCCGTCAGACTCGAGAGCCGCAGGGAGGTCTTCCGTGCGGATCACCGGTTACACGTGGGCAGGGCTCCCACGGAGGGAAACCTTTCCACAAGTTCGATGAAACCACAACGTGCCCGGTAGAGCGCTCTCTGAGATAACGATTCGGCGTCGAACCGCGGATCCGTCCCCGGAACTGCGGCACGCGCCGTGCACCCCGAATGGGCAGGACCCCACGGACGGGGTATAACTTCCTGGAACCGTTTCCAGCATCGACGCCGGGCGGGACGGGAGGTACGCCGTGACGGGCATCGAAGAGGTCGCCGAGCTCGCGGGAGTCTCGAAAGCGACGGTCTCGCGGGCGCTGAGCGGCCGCGGCTACGTCTCGGCCGGCACCAAGCAGCGCGTCGAGAAGGCCGCCGCGAGCCTGGGCTACGTCGTGTCGGCGAACGCCTCGAGCCTCGTGACCGGGCGCAGCAACAACGTCGCCGTCATCATCCCCGTCATCAACCAGTGGTTCTTCGGCGGCATCATCGACGGCATCGAGCACGCCCTCCTCGCGGCCGGCTACGACCTGCTCCTCTACAACATCGACAAGCACCGCGACGCGCGCCGCAGCGTCTTCGAGTACTACCTCGTGCGCAAGCGCGTCGACGCGATCGTCGCCGTGACCCTCGAGATCTCGCCCGGCGAGACGGAGGCGCTCCTGGCGCTCGGCAAGCCGGTCGTGGGCATCGGCGGGGAGCTCCCCGGGATCCCGACCTTCAGCATCGACGACGTCGCCGCCGCACGCCTGGCCACCGAGCACCTGCTCTCGCTCGGACACGAGCGGATCGTGCACATCGGCGGGCTGGCGGAGGAGGAGATGGACTTCCGCGTGCACACCAAGCGCCTCGCGGGCTTCCGTCAGGCGCTCGACGCGGCGGGTCTCGACTTCGACGCGGGCTCGTTCGTCCCGACGCGCTTCGACATCCCCGGCGGGCACCGCGCCGGGCGCCAGGTGCTGGGCGATCCGCGGACCCGCCCCACCGCGATCTTCGCCGCCTCCGACGAGATCGCGATCGGCATCGTCCTCGCCGCCCGGGAGCTGGGGCTGTCGGTGCCCGAGGACGTCTCGATCATCGGGATCGACGACCATCCGCTGGCCGACCTGTTCGGGCTGACCTCGATCCGCCAGGACCCGCGTCAGCAGGGCGAGCTGGCGGTGGAGCTCATCCTCGCGGCGCTGGCCGCCCTCGCCCGCGGCGAGTCGCCTCCCCCGGCCCGCCACACGACGATCCCGGCCTCGCTCGTGATCCGCACGAGCACCTCGGCGCCGCGAGGGGCCCGGATCGGAGCGTGAGGTCCCTCATCGGAGCATGATGGCCCGGATCGGAGCGCGAGGGGCAGAATCGGAGCATGAGCGACTCCGACTCCCCCACCGCCCCGTCCGTGATCGACGTCCCCGAGCGCTCACGGTTCGAGATCTCGGTCGACGGCGCGACGGCCGGCTTCGCCGCCTACTCGCTCCGCGGCGACCGCGTCGTCTTCACCCACACCGTCGTCGAGGACGAGTGGGAGGGGCACGGTCTCGGCAGCGCCCTCGCCCGTGCGGCGGTCTCGGCCGTGACGGAGGCGGGCGGCACCGTCGTGCCGCGCTGCCCGTTCATCGCCGCGTGGCTCCGCAAGCACCCCGAGGTGCAGGCGCGCGTGGAGTGGCCCGAGGACTGAGCCCTCGACCCCGGCTCAGGCCGGGGGCCGGGCTGCGGCGCCGATCTGCTGCAGGGCCCAGGAGTTGCCGTCGGGATCGGCGAAGTACGCGTAGAGGACGCCGCCCATGTCCTGGACCTCGCTGAGCGCGAGGCCGCGGCCGACGAGCTCCTCCCGCGCCTCGGCCAGGTCGTCGACGACCAGGTGGAGGTTGCGGACCACGCCGTCGGCGGGATCGAGCCCCATGCCGGTGCCGACGACGATCGAGCACGCCGAGCCGGGCGGAGTCAGCTGCACGATCCGCATCCCCTCGGCCGGGCGGACGTCGTGGTCGATCGCGAAGCCGACGACACCGCTGTAGAAGGCCACGGCCCGATCGACGTCGGCGACGGGCAGGGGGACGAGTTCGAGACGCAGGCGCACGACCCCAGTGTGGCGGGCGGTGGCGCCTCAGAACAGAGCCACCGGTGCGCTCCCTCGCGGCACGAGTCCGGTGAGGGTGACGGCGGCCCCGACGAGCGGAGGAGGCGACCCCTCGGCGAGCAGCTCCCGCGCCGTGGCGGCCCACTCCTCCTCCTCGGCCGAGGCATCGGCACGGGCCCGTCGCAGCACGATCGCGGACCCGCCGGAGGCGGGGCGGAGGGAGAGGGACAGCCCGGTCGCGACGAGACCGGCGCGCCGGGCGCGGCGGCAGACGCGCGCGAGACAAGCCTCGACCAGCTCCGACGGCGAGTGGTCGGCGCGGTCGTACCCGGAGGTGGTGCCCTCCGAGCTCAGGGTGCGGCGCTCCTCGACCGGGCGGACGACGGCGTCGTCCGTGCCGGCCCGGTAGCCGCGGAGGCGCCGAGCCATCGCGGGACCGCAGACGCTCGTCAACTCGCCGTCCGAGACGTCGTCGAGGTCGCCGAGGCGCTCGACCCCGATCACCCGGAGCCGCTCCCGGCTCACGGGCCCGACGCCCCAGGCGTCCCCGAGCGGCAGCCGTTCGCGGAGGTCCGCCTCCTCGGAGGTTCCGATGAGGACCAGCCCGTCCGGTTTCGCGGCCCGCGACGCGAGTTTCGCGAGGAGCTTCGTCGATCCGATGCCGACGCTCACGGGCAACCCGAACTCGACCGCGGCCCTCCGCCGCAGCTCGCGGCCGGCTGCGAGGGCGCCCGACTCGTCCGAGGCGCCGACGTCGAGGAACGCCTCCTCCATCGAGCCGGGCTCCACCGCCCGGGCCGAGGAGGCGAAGAGGTCGAACAGCGCGTCGCTCGCCTCCTCGATCGCGTCGCGCGGCAGATCGACGAGGACGAGCGACGGGCAGATCGCGCGTGCCTCCTGGACCGGCATGCCGCCGCGCACCCCGAGCGCTCGGGCGGGGTAGTTGGCGCTGGCGATGAAGACGTGGGCGACGGCCGCCATCGGCACCTGCCGCAACTCGGGACGCCGCCGCATCACGACGGAGGCGAAGAACGCATCGGCGTCGGCGTGGAGCAGGAAGCGGGTCACGGAGGGACCGTAGCGGCCACGACCGACACCGCTCGTCAGCTGCGCGGGCCGACCACCAGGCGCTCGTGCATGATCTCGACCGCGCGCTCGAGGACGCGGCGGTCGTCGGGGGCGAGGTCCGCGAAGATCGGCGTGAGGGCGTCGCCCAGCTCCGAGCGCCAGGTCGCCAGGGCTCCGGCTCCGACGTCGGTGAGCTGGATCTGCCAGGCGCGGGCGTCGGCGGGATCGGCGATGCGGGCGAGCCAGCCGCTCTCGACGAGGTTCTTCACGATCTTGGTCATCGTCGGCTGCGAGACGCGGCTCTGCGAGGCGAGCTCGCCCAAACGCATCGGGCCCATCGAGAGCAGCACCGAGAGCGTGCGCCAGACTGCCTGCGACTCCTGGTTGTCCGTGGCCTGCGCGGCGAGGCGGGTGATGCGGTGGGTCACCGACACGAAGTCGCTCAGCAGCTCGCTGAGCGAGACCTCGCTGGGCGGCACGTCGCGGGCGGGCAGGCCTGCGAGTGGATCTGGAGCGGACACGCCCCGATTCTAGAGCCCGCGCGGATCCGAGCCCGCGGGGACACGGTGCGGGAACGGCTAAGGGCGCCGCCTCCGAGGAGACGGCGCCCTGCGCTGATGCCGACCGGGGTCGGCGCAGTACTACTTGACGGTGACGGTCGCGCCGGCGGCCTCGAGCTGGCCCTTGGCCTTCTCGGCAGTCTCCTTGTTGACGGCCTCGAGGACGGCCTTGGGGGCGCCGTCGACGAGCGCCTTCGCCTCACCGAGGCCGAGGCTGGTGAGCGCGCGCACCTCCTTGATGACCTGGATCTTCTTCTCGCCGGCGGCCTCGAGCACGACGTCGAACTCGGTCTGCTCCTCGACCTCTTCGGCGGGAGCGGCCGGGCCGGCGACTCCGGCAGCCGCGACGGGCGCGGCGGCGGTGACCTCGAAGACCTCTTCGAACTTCTTGACGAACTCAGAGAGCTCGATGAGCGTGAGCTCCTTGAAGGCCTCGATGAGCTCGTCCTGCGTGAGCTTTGCCATGATTTTTCTCCTAGTTTTTCTTGTCTACGAACCGCGTGCGCTGTCTCCCGGAGGAAGACGTCAGCTCGCGGACTCCTGCTTCTCGCGCAGCGCCTCGACCGTGCGAACGGCCTTGGACAGCGGGGCGTTGAACAGATATGCGGCACCGAACAGCGAGGCCTTGAAGGCGCCGGCGAGCTTGCCGAGCAGCACTTCACGGGACTCGAGGTCGGCGAGCTTGCCCACCTCTTCTGCGGTCAGGGGGTTACCGTCGAAGTAACCGCCCTTCACCACGAGCAGAGGGTTTGCCTTGGCGAAGGCACGCAGCGACTTCGCGACGGCGACGGGGTCGCCGTGCACGAACGCGATGGCCGAGGGGCCAGCGAGCTCGTCGTCGAAGGACGAGATACCGGCGTTGTTCGCCGCGATCTTGGTCAGCGTGTTCTTCACCACGGCGTAGGTTGCGTGCTCACTGATGTCCTTGCGCAGCGTCTTCAGCTGCGCAACGGTGAGACCGCGGTACTCGGTCAGCAGAACGGCCGTCGAGCTCTGGAACTTCTCCGTGAGTTCGGCAACCGAGGCTTCCTTGTTCGCCATGGCTACTCCTGTGAATTCTCGTGCCGGTAGCCCGAAGGCAGGCAAAGAAAAAAGCTCCGGCGCAAGCGCTCGGAGCTTCGGAACACGCGATCTCTCGCGGTTCATGGTCTCGTTCACACCTGCGCGGGCCATTCGCTTCGCGAATCCTTCGTCCGAGTGGCGATCTCGCGGGGCCGGGGCCCTGCTCGTGCGCGCACCGGAAACCGGCGGTCTTTGGCTTCGGGAAGCGTACGACATGCCGAGCCCTCGATGCAAGTCGGGTCCACGGGAGGACGGGGCACGATGGAGGCATGACCGGAGAGAGCCCCACCACCGCCCGCGACGTCGACGCGGCCATCGCCTCGGTCGAGGGCGAGCTCAGCACCCTGTTCACCCGGGTGCGCGCGATGATGCGCTCCTACGCCGAGCGCGTGCATCCGGAGCTGACGGCGGCCGGGTACAAGACGCTGTCGGCGCTGGAGCGGCGCGGGCCCGTCTCCTCCGGCGCTCTCGCGGAGCTGCTCGAGACCGACAAGTCGACGCTCAGTCGGCAGATCACGGCGCTGGACAGGCTCGGCCTGCTCTCGCGCTCCCCCGATCCGGCCGACGGGCGGTCGACGATCCTGTCCGTCACGCCGGAGACCGCCGAGCGGCTGCGCGAGATCCGCTCCTCCGATCAGGCTCAGCTGCACGAGGAGCTGCGCGGCTGGGGCGACGGCGAGGTCGAGCAGCTCGGCCGCCTCCTGCACCGGATCAACGCTCTCGAGCTGTAGAGGTGGCGCAGAGCTAGCACCGACCGGCTCCGCGGGCAATCAGCGCGGCGGGGACGGCGCACTGCGTAGCGTCGGCGGCGATGGAACCGCTCACCTCCGCCCTCCCCCTGCACGCGCCCCTGCCGACGGACGTGGCCGGCGCGCTCGCCTTCGCCCGCGCGCTCGGCCCCGACGCTCCGCTGCCCGGCTCCGGCCGCACCGCGGAACTGCTCGCGCTGCTGGCCCGGCTCGCCCGGCACGACCTCGGGGTCGCCCGCACCGTCGAACCGCACCTGGACGCCCTGGCGATCCTCGCCGAGGCGGACCTCTCCCCGGGCGACGTCGGCGTCTCCTCGGACGCGGTCTGGGGCGTCTTCGCGGCGGAGGGCGGCGAGGATCCGCTGGTCGCGCGCGCCGACGGCGACGGCTGGCGACTGGACGGCGTCAAGCCGTGGTGCTCGCTGGCCGACCGCCTGGACGCCGCCCTGGTGACGGCCCACGTGGGCGACGCCTCCGGCGAGCGCCGCCTCTTCGCGGTGGGGCTCCGGGACGGCTCCGCGGAGCCCCTCGAGGGCGCGTGGCACGCGAGGGGACTCGCCGAGATCCCGAGCGGACCCGTGCGCTTCCGTGCGGCGCGGGCGACTCCCGTCGGCGAGATCGGCTGGTACCTCTCGCGACCCGGGTTCGCCTGGGGCGGCGTCGCGGTCGCGGCCTGCTGGTACGGAGGAGCGCGCGGCATCGGCGCGGTGGTCGCCGCGGCCGCCGCGCGCCGCGAGGATCCGCACCTGCTGGCCCACCTGGGCGCGATCGACACGGCGCTCGAGGCGGCGCGGCGGGCTCTGGCCGAGGCGGCCCGGCTCGTGGACGCCGGCGCGGCGACCGGCGCGGCCGGCTCACTGCTGGCCAAGCGGACCCGGGCGAGCACCGCGGCGGCGTGCGAGGAGGTGCTCGCCCGCGCGGGCCGGGCCCTCGGGCCGGCACCGCTGGCCCTGGACGAGGAGCACGCCAAGCGCGTCGCCGACCTCGCCCTCTACGTGCGCCAGCACCACGCCGAGCGCGACGACGCGGCGCTCGGGCGAGCGGTCCTCTCCTCGGGGTCCTCGGACGCGTGGTGAGCTTCGACGGGCACCTCGAGGGCACGCCCCTCGAGGTGTGGCGGGAGGACGGCCGCCGTGACGCCCTCCCCGCCGCCGCGGTGCTGGACGGCGTGCGGCGCGTGCTCGTCGTCGCCGCTCACGCCGACGACGAGACGCTGGGCTGCGGGGGCACGATCGCGCTGGCGCGGCGCCGCGGAGTGCCGGTGGACGTCCTGATCGTGACGGACGGAGCGGCGTCGCACGGCGAGCCCTCCCCCGCGATCGCCGCGGAGCGCCGGCGGGAGGCCCGGGCGGCGCTGGACCGGCTCGGCGACGGCATAGGACTGGCGTTCCTGGAGGTGCCCGACTCCGCGACTCCCGAGCACCGCGACCGCATCGCGGACGAGGTGCGGCGGCGCGCCTCCGGCCCCGCGGGCACGGTGCTGGTGCTCTCGACGTGGGCCGGCGACGGGCACCGCGACCACCGGGTCGTCGGCGAGGTGTGCGCCGAGGTGGGCGCCCGGCTCGGGCAGCCCGTGCTCGCCGCGCCGATCTGGCTCTGGCACTGGGCGCAGCCGGCCGACGCGGCGGTGCCGTGGGCGTCGCTGGTGCGCGTCGAGGTCGACGAGGACGGCCGCGCGAGCAGGCGCGCGGCGCTCGGCGAGTACGCCAGCCAGACGCGTCGGGAGCCGGACGGCGGCCCGGCGGTGCTGCATACGCTCTTCGTCCGCCACTTCCTGGGCGACGACCACCTGATCCGGGTCGCCGGATAGCGCACCTCGGTCGCGCGGACAAGTGGCCGCCCGTCGTCCGCATCCTGCTTAGTGTCAGGAGCGATGGACGGCCGGACGACCTACTTCGATGACCTGTACGAGCGGCACGAGGACCCCTGGGGGTACACCAGCCGCTGGTACGAGGAGCGCAAGCGCGCGCTCACGCTGGCGAGCCTGCCCGAGCGGCGCTACGAGGCGGTGCTCGAGATCGGCTCGTCGATCGGCGTGCTGGCCGAGGCTCTCGCCGAGCGCGCCGACCGGCTGCTCGCGATCGACGTCTCGGCCGCCGCGGTCGATCGGGCCGCGCGACGGCTCGCGCCGCTGCCGCACGTGCGCGTCGAGCGGCACGACATCACCGCGCGCGTGCCGCAGGGGCCGTTCGACCTGATCGTGCTCTCGGAGGTCGGCTACTACCTCGGCGCCGCGGCGCTCGACGAGGTCCTGCAGGGCGTGCGCGACGCCCTCTCCCCCTCGGGCGAGCTGGTCACGGTGCACTGGCGGCACCCCGTCGCCGGTCTCGAGCTCGACGGCGACGCCGTGCAGGCCGCCGTGGGGCGCCTGGGCCTGCACCGTCTCGTGCGGCACGAGGAGGAGGACGTGCTGCTCGAGGTGCACGCCCGCGATCCCCGCTCGGTCGCGCGACGGACGGGCCTGCTGTGAGGAGTCTGGAGCACGTGCTCGTCGTCGTCCCCGCGCACGACGAGCAGGAGCGGATTGGCGGACTCGTCGCCTCGGTGCAGGCGAGCGCCACGCGCCTCGTCCGCTCGCACCCCGGCGTCCGGGTCCGGCTCCTGGTCGCGGCCGACGGCTGCACCGACGCGACGGCGGAGCGGGCCCGCGCCGCCGGGGCGGACGTGCTCGAGCTGGAGCGGTGCGGCGTGGGGGCCGCGCGGGCGGCCGGGATCGCGCACGCCCTCTCCTCCACTCCGGAACCGCTCGACCGGGTCTGGATCGCGAACACCGACGCCGACACGGTGGTCCCGGTGGACTGGCTGAGCGCGCACGTGGAGCACGCGCGCCGGCACGACGCCCTCGTCGGGACGGTCCGGCCCGACCCCGCGGACCTCGCCCCCGAGGTGTACGGACGGTGGCGGGAGACCCGCGATCGGGAGCAGTCGATCGGGAGCATCCACGGGGCGAACCTCGGCGTCCGCGCCCGCTGCTACCTCCTCGCCGGCGGGTTCGGAGCCGAGGCGCTGCACGAGGACGTGCGGCTCGTCGAGCGCCTGCACGCGATCGGAGCGCGGGTCGGGGCGACGGACCGGGGCGAGGTGATCACCTCGGGCCGGCGGGACAACCGCGTCGACGGCGGCTACGGGGCGTACCTGCACGAGCGCTTCGCCGGCTCCGTCGCCTGAGGCGCTCGCTGTCCGAAGCCCTGCGTGGTCTGGGGCCCTCCGCCGCGTCCGCGATTCGCGGGAGGCACCCGGATGCGGCACTGCGCGCACGCGAACCAGGCCCGAGGGGTCGCTGTCAATGGTCGGGCCCTGAATTGCCACGCACTGCGCAGGAGAGTCAAATGGTGGTCGAGCACGCCCCTGTGCTCTCCGATGGAAGGGTCACCGCATGAATCCCCGCCTCGTCCTGCTGACGCTCGTCGCTCTGGCAGCGTACGTCTTCGGCGCCCGCGCCGGACGCGCCCGCTACGAGGAGCTGCGTCATCTCGCACTCGGCGTGTGGAACGACCCTGCCACGAAGAAGACGCGCAAGAAGCTCAAGAAGACCTCCAAGCGCGAGGCCGAGCACTTCGCCTCCATCGCGGCCAAGGCCCGCGCGAAGGTGCAGCGCTCACTCCGCTGACCGGAAGAGAACTTCACAGGACGCCATCACGACAGGCGTCGACGCTCGCATCGGAACGGCCGGTCGAGCACGACCACGAAGGAGAAACATCATGGGCATCATCGGATTCCTCATCCTCGGACTCATCGCCGGAGCCATCGCGAAGGCGATCCTCCCGGGCCGTCAGGGCGGCGGATGGATCATCACGCTCGTCCTCGGCGTCGTCGGCGCCCTCCTCGGAGGCTTCATCGGCAGCGCGATCTTCGGTCGCGGCCTCGAGAACTTCTTCGACCTCGGCACCTGGGCGCTCGCCATCGTCGGCGCCCTGATCGTGCTGCTCGTCTACGGCGCGATCACCGGTCGCAAGTCCCGCGCGTAAGTCGCGCACCGCGCTCCCTGGAGCGCGACGACGAGGGCCCTCGGCATCCGTGCCGGGGGCCTTCGCCGTTCCCGGGACGCGATCCGTCCCGCCCGTACACTGGAACCCCCTGACCGACGGGAGACCCTGCCGTGGTCCGCGCCTCCCTCGTCACGACCGTGGCGGACGCCCTGCTCGACGACATCGTCGCGGGGGTCCTCGAGGTCGGCTCCGAGCTGCCGAGCGAGGCCGAGCTCGCCGAGCAGCACGATGTGAGCCGCGTGACCATGCGCGAGGCCCTCAAGCGTCTGCAGGGCCTGGGCGTGCTGGACGTCCGGCGCGGCAAGCGCGGCTCGGTCGCGCCCCTCGCTCTCTGGACCGACCTGGCATCGATCCTCCGCGTGACGGCGCGCGGGGCCGATCCCGGGGTGACCGAGCTGCAGCTGATCGAGGTGCGCGAGATGATCGAGAGCGGAGCGGCCGCACTGGCCGCCGTCCGCCGCTCCGACGCCGACCTCGAGGAGCTCGAGCGGCTGCTGGGCCTCATGCGCGCGGCGCACGACGACGAGGACGTCGCCGCGTTCGTCGAGGCGGACATCGCCTTCCACGACGTGATCCTGCGCGCAACCGGCAACGTCTTCGTCGGCACGGTCTTCGCCCCGCTCTCGCGGGTGATGCGCGAGAAGCGGGCGCAGACGTCGGCGATCGAGCGGATCCAGCGCCGGGCGATCGCGAAGCACGCCGCGGTCCTCGAGGCGGTGCGGGCCGGCGAGCCCGAGGGCGCGCGCCGGGCGATGGCCGACCACATGAAGCAGACGGCGGACGACTTCCGCGAGCACGTCCTGCCGACGCTGCGCTGAGCCGTGATCCGGATGCGCTTGACGGTGCCCGCTCGACTTGTATGATATCTGCTATCAGCTACAAAGGAGTGATGATGGAAGAGTCGAGCGCCCTCGCGGGCCACCCCGAGCACGTCCCGGTCGATGCGGCCGAGGTCGCCGCGACCGTGCAGCGGAGCGGCAGGGTGCTGATCGTCCTGGACGACGACCCCACGGGCACGCAGTCGGTCGCCGATCTGCCCGTCCTCACCTCGTGGGAGACGGCGGACTTCGACTGGGCGCTGGCGCAGGGCGCCCCCGCCGTCTACGTCCTCACCAACACGCGGAGCCTGGACCCCGAGTCGGCCGCCCGGCGCAACCGCGAGATCGTCGCCCACGCGACGAGCGCGGCCGACGCCGCCGGCACTCCGATCGCCTTCGTCAGCCGCGGCGACTCGACCCTGCGCGGGCACTACCCGCTCGAGACCGACGTCATCGAGCAGACGGTGCGCGAGTCCACCGGCCACGGCTTCGACGCCGTGCTGCTGGTCCCCGCGTTCCCCGATGCCGGTCGCGTCACGATCGGCGGCGTCCATTTCATGCGCACGCCGGACGGGCTCACTCCGATCGCCGAGACCGAGTTCGCCCGCGACGCGACGTTCGGCTACTCCTCCTCCGACCTCGCCGACTACGTCGCCGAGAAGACGCAGGGCCGCTGGAGCGCCGAGCAGGTCGTCCGCCTGGACCTGAGCGTCCTGCGGGGCGGAGTCGACGGGATCCTCCGCGTGATCCTGCCCCTGACCGGCTCCGTCCCGGTCGTCGTCGACGCCGTGCACGAGGACGACATGCGCCTGCTGGCGCTGGGCCTCGCGGCCGCGGAGGAGCAGGGCAAGCGGTTCCTCTTCCGCGTCGGCCCGCCGTTCGTCCGCGCCCGCATCGGCCAGGAGGTGCACCCTCCGCTCACCGCGGAGGACGTCTACGGAGCGAGCGGGAGCGACGCCGTCGGCGGTCTGATCGTGGTCGGCTCGCACGTGGGGCTCACGTCCCGCCAGCTCGCGGTCCTCACCGCGCAGGGCGCGCTCGAGCGGACCCTCGAGATCGACGTCGAGTCCGTGCTGGCCGAGGACGCCGCCCACCTCGACGGGATCGTCGACGCCGCGGTCGACGCGCTGGGCCGCGGAGACGTCGCGGTGCACACCAGCCGCCTCCTCCGCCGCACGGAGGACAAGGACGAGAGCCTCGACATCTCGCGGCGGGTCTCGGCCGCGGTCGTCGAGGTGGTGCAGCGCGTCCTCGCCCGCTCGCGCCCCCGCTTCGTCATCGCCAAGGGCGGCATCACGTCCAGCGACGTGGCCACCCACGGGCTCGGCATCCGGCACGCGATCGTGCGCGGCCCGATGCTGCCCGGGATCGTCTCGCTCTGGGAGCCGGTCGACGGCCCCGCCCGCGGCATCCCCTACATCGTGTTCGCGGGGAACGTCGGCGACGACGATTCACTCGCCGCCGTCGTCAGCACGCTGACCCGTCCCACCCCCC